>DLGS01000116.1 GCA_002482815.1 Bacteroidetes bacterium UBA7688 | reverse complement strand
CACTGATAAAATAGTCTGACACCTGATCGGTACATTCTTCCATTGGAATTTCCCCCGATTTGCTGCATACCAATCTTGAAGAAAGTTCAGCAGGTGCCTTCAGCCATTCGTGCCTGGAGTTTTTGTCAATCGCATTAAACAATTGAAACAAAAGCGGGGTAGCAGTTGTGGCTCCGCTTAATCCTGGTGTTCCTTGTCCGTTAAAATTGCCCAGCCAAACACCAATAGTGTAATTAGGATTGTAGCCAATGCTCCAGGCGTCTTTCCGGCCATAAGAGGTTCCGGTTTTCCAGGCTATCTTAGGGCTGCCAACAGCATTGGACGCAAGGTTTGGTAAGTCAAGTCGCGATAATTCTGTCAGAATTTGCGTGAGCATAAAAGCAGAAGAAGTACTTAGAATCCTTTTACCATCAGCGATTTTTTTATCCGGATTATTTTCTTTTTTCATCCAGATTAAATTATGATAGACACCTCCATTGCTCAGAGCAGAATAATAATTACTCAGCTCGTCCAGCCGGACTTCACAGCCGCCTAAAATCATCGATAAGCCCAGCTTGTATTTCTTTTTATTAATGGTAGTGAAACCGGAATTTTTCATGGCTGCAGTCATATTCGTTACGCCAAGCTCCTGTAAAGTTTTTACTGCAGGGATATTTAACGATTGTCGGAGCGCGTCCTCAATACTTACATTTCCACGGAAATCAAGGTCATAGTTTTCCGGACAATAACCTCCGATATTAATGGGTACATCAGCGATTATTTTTTTCGGTGTGACGATTCCTTTGTCCATTGCAAGACCATATAATAATGGTTTCAAAGTACTCCCGGGGGAGCGCTGAGCTTTTACACCGTCCACCTGGCCATTATGCATTTTGTCATTGTAATCCGTAGAGCCGATATAAGTCACAACTTCGTGTGTCTTGTTGTCTATAATAATCACAGAAGCATTATACACACCCTGAAGTTGTAAGGTATGGACATAATTGCCGGCGATACTTTCAGTTTTTTCCTGAAAGTCTGCATTAATTGTACTGCTGATAACTGCGTTTGCAGGAAATGATCTGCGCAAACGCCAGGCCAGTTGTGGCGCTATTCTTGGTGTTTCGTGACGGAAGGCAATTAAAGGTTCCTGTTTTGCGTCTGCAATAATTTGTTTGTCGAACAAATTTTCTTTTCCGAAACGTTCCAGCCATTTGTTTCTTTCTGCCACAATCCGTGGGTTGTCTTTCCCAATCACCATCGAATTTGGTCTGTTGGGAATAATACTTAAAGCTGTAATTTCTGCCAGGGATAATTGATCGGGAGATTTGTCAAAATAGAGTATTGATGCGGCTTTTACGCCCTGAATATTGGATCCATAGGGAACAAGGTTCAGGTACAATTGAAGAATTTCCTCTTTCGAATAGTATAATTCCAACTGTAACGCACGGAACATTTCAATACATTTTCGCCAGTAAGTTCTGGGTTTTCGATCCAGCATTCTGGCCACTTGCATGGTAATCGTAGAAGCACCTGAAGTGCGTTTTAGATGAAAAATATTGCTGCCAATTGCCCTGCTTAAAGAAAGAATATCAATGCCCGGATGATGATAAAAGCGTTTATCCTCTTTAAAAACGATTGCTTTTTTTAGCTCCGGTGTAATTTCGTCAAGACTGGCTTTGATACGCCATTGTTCGTCCCTGGTTATCCAGGTATACAACGGTGTTCCGTCTTTCGACAATACAACGGGTGCATATTCTACTTCGACATTTAAAGGGAAAATAAGGTTCAGCAAAAAAAACACCAGCACAACAATTGCTGCGCTGATGCCTGTTTTTTTTACTCTTCTTTTGAATTGTAAGCTTTCCATTATTTCTCCATCACCGTTACGATTCCACCGCCATTATATGAATGGTAATAGCCATTGTACATTGCGTCTGCCTGCACAGGTCCCATTGTATAAGAGCCTGGTGAAACGGCACGAACCATATAATAATAGTTGCGTTCTGTGCCATTAACAGTAGTAAATAAATTCACACGATCGTCCCTGTAATCAATATAATCAGCTTCTGATTCTTCTTTGATCCATTTCATTTCTGGCATATCGCTCAACCTTGTGTTTTCTATTTCCAAACCGGCAGGAAGAATGTCTGAGATAACCACGTTTTCTATCTCGCCGCTATACTGCGCTACAATAGATATTTTCACCACTACCAGGTCGTTTTGTTTGAAACTGTTGGTACTGATTTGTTTGCCATCTCTATCGTAGAAAGTACGACGCACTTTCATATAAGAATCCTCTTCCTTGAAGCTGCCATCGGCTGTAATGCCCGACATTTCCCAGAAATAATAGAAATTTCCTTTTCCTTTTACCGTTACATTCAGCGTTTGGTTTACGTAGTCTTTCAGATTGGCTTTAAAATTGTCATTTACAAATACACCAATTGGTTTTCCTTTTGAAGTAACAGATGCTGTTCCGGTAGTTTTATTGGCTATCCGGGCGATTTTACCCAATGCCAAAATGCCGAAAGCATTTTGTTGTGTATTAAGATAACGCTCCTTCAACATTTGCTCTGATAATTGTTTGGCCAGAATGCCTACCTGTGCATTGTTTGGGTCAATGTCCACTAAAGAATTTAAAGATATAGCAAGGTCACGAACGTAAGAATAGAAACTGCCTCCAAACGCTGTAGTTGATTTTTCTGTACCAAAATCTTTGGGTAAAACATCACGTGCCATCGCTGATTGTCCGCTGATGGAGTACGCGGCAGCCAGCAAATATTTACTATCCGGGCTCAATATTTTGGTATTGGCTTTGTAATAGTTCATTGTGTTTAACTGTGGCTGACCACCCAATGCCAACACATAGATTGAGTATATGATTTCGCGCGAAACGATTTCTTTTTTCTGGTTATCATTGTAATACCAGAATTCTGTTTCCCGTTTTTGCAATCTTGTTTTCATATACTGCAGCAAACGATTGACGGTATTTTCATTTACATCAAATCCTGCTTTTTTCGCTTCTATTAAAAAGTGTGCGGCATAGATACTTCCCCACCAGCTTTCGTAACCGCCGCCAGGCCAGTAAGAGAGCGCTCCATTGGGCAATTGCATGGATTGCAATTTGATTATAGCTTGCTGAACGTTATAGTTTGGATTCATATCTGTGTTGCCTTTTCCAGAAACACTTTTCACTAAATCCTGATAGTACAATTGCGGGAACACTGCTGACGTGGTTTGCTCCACACAGCCATAAGGATAACGAACGAGCTCGTCAAGGTTTTTGGAGAATTGCGTCAATGGAGATTTACTCACCACAAGATTGCCATTAAAAGTTGCAGGGATAAAATTACTGGTCAATGATATGATACCTGGTTTGGTTTCACTGGCAATGCCGCTGCCTGTAATTTTTTGCAACGATGCTGCAGGCCGGATGCTGATATCAGTTTCGTCAGTGAAAGTTTCGTTCAGCGCCTGTACCACCACTGTCAGTTTGCCTTCCCCAATTGCTGGTAGTGCTGCCACGCGAAACAGAACACGGGCTTCGCTGTTAGCTTTAATGGACACTTTTTCTGCTGCACTGCCATTCACTTTCAATTCTCCTGTTGTTTTA
>DLGS01000184.1 GCA_002482815.1 Bacteroidetes bacterium UBA7688 | reverse complement strand
CACCACTGCCGCTGCTTGTTATCTGCTGATGCTGGGTATAGGTAAATATGGCATTAAGAAAACAAGCAGCGGCAGTGGTGTGCCGATGAATCTTTATTATTATCCTGAATTCGCAGACAGGGCAGAGCCTACCTATCGGCATTCAGAACGACTTGTTGATTTTCTGGAGAAGGAAACCGGGGTAAAATATCCCTGGGAATCTTATTCTCAGATTATGGTGCAGGATTTCATGTATGGTGCGATGGAAAACACGACTGCGACAATTTTCGGAGATTTTTTTAATGTGGACGAAAGGGGCTTTCTGGACAGGAATTATGTAGGCGTGAATTGTCATGAATTAACGCATCAATGGTTTGGTGATTGTATTACTGCCCGCGACGGAAGAGACACCTGGCTTCAGGAAAGCTATGCAACTTATTTCCCAAAGCAATTTACAAAAGAATGGTTGGGAAAAAATGAGTATGACTGGCAACGCAGGGCAGAGCAAAATACGGCGCTCGAAGCCAGTAAAAAAGATAAAAACCCGATTCGCTTTTCTGCTGCGGGAACGGCTCGTGTTTATCAGAAAGGCTCATCCGTTATCAGTATGCTAAGTTACGTTTTGGGGGAGGATCAATGGAAGCGTGCCTTAAATCATTACCTTAAACAATACGCCTATGGCAATGTTGAAACAAATGATTTGCAGCAAGCCATACAGGATAAACTGGGGCTTGATTTGAGCTGGTTTTTTGAAGAGTGGATTATGCACGGCGGTGAGCCGGAATACACGATACAGTATGAGCCTTCAAAAAGTTCAGATGGAAAACCTTGCACCAAAGTTACAGTTCAGCAAACACACGCCAGAGATGAGGTGGTTGGCCTTTTCAAAATGCCGTTTGTTTTTGAAGTGCATTATGCAGATGGTTCAAAAGATGTTTTAAAACAAACTGTTGAAAAGGCTTTTGAAGTTGTGAATGTGCCAAACAGGAGCGGCAAAAGGATTGCTTTCGTACTCTTCGACCCAAACTCGAATATTCTGAAAAGTGTAGTTTTTAAGAAGGAATTCAAAGAATTAAAATCGCAGGTCTTGAATGCTCCGCATATGTTAGACCGATATGACGCATTGCTTGCTTTGAAGGCTTTTCCGGTTGAAAAGAAAAGAGATTTATTATTGCAGGTTTTTGCCTTGGAGACATTTCATCAGATGAAAGCCGAAGTGGTTAATCAGTTAATTAATGATGAAGAATCCGCATCTGAATTGCAGGAGATGTTTCAAATGAATGCTGTTTCACCTAAGCTTGCTGCCATTAAAGCGTATGCAGGAAAAAGTAATAGCTGGAAAAGGGTCTTTATCGGGGCACTGAAGGATTCCAGTTATGAAGTGGTACTGAATGCACTGGAAAAACTCTGTAAAACTTATCCTGCTGAAGCATCTGGTTTCCTTGCGGCGACCAGTCATGAAATGGGAATGAATAACAGTGTGAATATTAAATGGCACGAAATGTCAGCTACTTATACCAGGGAAAAAGAAAAGAGTATTGCAGCTCTGGTGAATTATACATCAGCAGCGTGGGAGTTCAGGACGCGCGTCAATGCGTTTAACGCTATCAAGCCTTTGGCTTTTTGCAATGAAGATTTAATCGGGAATTTATTTGATGCAATGCTTAGCACAAATGGACGTTTAGCTGCTCCGGCGGTGCAGTTAATTGATTTCATTTCGCAGCAATCGCAGTATAAGATAATGATTGCTGATTATTATAAAGAACACAAATGGAAGGATTGGCAAAAGGAAATTCTTAAGAAAAACATGAGCTTTCTTTAAGATCAGAGAACTGTTTTAAATGCCACAGCATTATGCATTGCCCCCAAAAAGTTAGACACTTATTGGGGGCACTCTATTATGTTGTGGCTTTTTTATTTGTCAGAGAATTAGCCTCAACCTTGAGATTATATAAGCACACTTTATAATCCTGTAAGGTATTAACATACATATTGAATTTCCTTTGTATCAGGTTTTTCAGCTTAAGGACAATTGAAGATTATTAAAAACAGAATCGGTATTTGAATTCCTCTTTAATCAATATAATAGGTGTTTTTGCAAGTATTTGCACTGCAATATCCTTGCTGCCACAATTGTTTAAGATTTATAGAGAAAAAAAGAGAGGAGATACATCTCTGTTGATGTTGGGGGTATTGTTTTTGGGAAATGGATTATGGGTTTTGTATGGAATTCAGAAAAATGACTGGATTATAATATGCTCGAATTCGTTTTCTGTAATGGTAAATATTGTGTTGTCGTTATTGCTGATAAAGTATAAGAATTAATAAACGGAGAAGAATGATCTATAGTTATTATGTTGTTGTGCCGCATAAAGTGAAGGATGATGGTCAATTCCCCAATTCGGACTTGCCGGTGCTTCATTATAAAAAAGCGTTTGATTCACCCTGGTTTTTTCCAGTGTTCAGGTTCAAGCGATTGTTGGCCAGAAATGGTTGGAGAAACGCACGGGTAAATGATGTTCAAAATGAAGAACATTATCACAGTAATACCCATGAGTTGTTGGGTATTATAAGAGGAAAAATACGAATGCAGGTAGGTGGGGATACCGGGCTTGAGTTAGTGTTGTGTAAAGGAGATATTTTATTGATACCTGCAGGTGTTGCCCATAAAAAACTTCAGACTACTGAATATTTCAGTTGCATCGGAGCTTATCCGGACGGAGTAGCATTTGATTTGAATTATGGGAAGTGTGAGGGATATTCATCGACAGCCGAAAAAATAAAAGCAGTCAGTATTCCCGAAAGAGATCCTGTTACAGGCGAGTCGGGAAAACTCCATCAATTTTGGGTCAATCAATTATAATGCATGGATGTTCCTTTTTTCAAAAAAGACTTCATTTTTTCTTCACCTTTTAATAATTATTTTATGAAAAATGTACTATTGTTTTTGTTTGTAGCCCTTAGCCTGGATGCAAGTGCACAGGATGTAATCGGAAAAAGAACGAAAAAAAGAACAGCGAAAACGCAACCTCTTGTTGCAAAAAGGGAAGCTGAAGCTTATCCATCCCGCAACGGTGTAATAAAAGCACGTGAAATGGGTGATAATGAAAAAATAGATTCCATTCAAAAGGCCGATATTCAGCCACCCCATGTCAATAAAAATTATAATGAAAGTGTTCCGCCACTCAGTCCAAGCAATGGCGGTAATTAGTTTGATTTTGATTTTTCACTATTAAAAACGTGTATTATGAAAAATAATGAGCAAAATAAGGAACAACAAAAGCAACATATGCTGAATGAAAAACAAAAAGTTGCTGAATCGGATTATGACCTCAAAGGAACAGCTGCCGGTAAAGACCAGGCGCTTAAGGAGTCTGTAAAGAATAAAATCCAGACACCGCATCACTCCGGCACAAGAGGCAAATAAAAGGTTTAAACTCAGGTGTATAAAGGTATCAGTCGTTAAGGACTCTGATTTTCAGGGTTAGTGACGATTTGATGCCTTTTTATTTGCATTATAAAGAATAAATGATGACAAGTGAAAATTTTATATTTTTATAAAAACGTCTTTTATGAAACCTGTTCAGCTTTTCTGCCACACATTTCTGGTCATATGCATTTGGTTTTCTTTTGGTTGCGGAAACAAAAGTAAATCTTCAGATAAAACAAAAGAAGCTAAACGTGCAGACAGTATGGTTGTCCATCCTGATGAAATAAACTCGGTTCCTGCAGATACCTTAAATACTGTTTCCTCTTCGTGTTGTATAAAACTGGATATTGAAAAGATGAATTCAATTTACAGAGGTATCAGCCATACTATTTTTATCAATGCTACGCCGGGAGCTGCTGTTTCCTGCAGTAATGGCGAATTACTGCAAGGCGATAAGGAAGGAAAGTTTTCTATTCTTGCAAAAGAGGGTGAAGAGTCAGCGATAACTGTAAAAGTGAGGAACGGGTGTGAGCAAACCTTTAATTTGCGTTTAAAGAAAATACCTGATCCTGTGATTTATTTTGGTACCATCAAAGGGTCAGGACAAATGACAAAAGCAGAATTATTTGCGCAAAACGGCGTTTTTGCCCGAATGGAAAATTTTGATTTCGACATTCGTTTCAGAGTGGTGAGTTTCGTTCTGACAATGAATATTAATGGTGTTTATGTTGAAAAGAAAAGTGAAGGACCGGCCGTTACTGCTGACATGAAAAGTATGATAACAGGTGTGCGGCCCGGCAGCAAAGTATTAATCGAACAAGTCAAAGTGCAGGGACCAGACAGCCTGATTCGGAGTATTCCGGGTGTTATTATTACGATTCGTTAAGGCAAATTTATCTTAGTAAAGTAATTTCTCCTTTGAATATTTTCTCTTCATCGCCCTGCGCTTTAAATTTTACCTTTAGCATATAAAAATAGACACCACCATCCAGCGCATGTACATCTGAAGTGCCGTCCCATTTGTCGTTTGCATTGTTACTGAAATAAACTTCCTGCCCCCAGCAGTTCATTATTTTGAGCTGGTAATTAACAGGCGGGTAATTAAATATTGGTTTGAAATAATCATTGATTCCATCATTGTTGGGCGTAAAACCTTACTTTTGCCGCGTTTTCAAAAAACAATTCATCCATTATTATATGAGTCAGATACTGAGCGAACAGGAGATTATCCGCCGCGAAAAACTACAGCAATTGCTGGATCTGGGCATTGACCCTTATCCTGCTCCCACCTTTCCTGTCAGCCATACTGCCAAAGGCATAAAGGCAGCGTACACAGAAGAAAAGAAGGAAGAGTTTGCGAAGGTTTCAGTTGCCGGCCGTGTGATGATGGTACGCGACATGGGTAAAGCCAATTTTGCGGTTTTGCAGGATAGCACCGAGCGTATTCAGATTTACATCCGCCGCGATGATATTTGCCCCGGCGAAGACAAAACAATGTTTGACACGGTTTGGAAAAAACTGATTGATATCGGCGATATTATTGGAGTGGAAGGGTATGTCTTTACCACCAAAATGGGCGAAACCTCTATCCACGCAACGTCTTTTACCCTGCTGACAAAATCCCTGCATCCTTTGCCCATCGTGAAGGAGAAAGATGGTGAAGTGTTTGATGCGGTTAGCGATATGGAATTCAAATATCGTCAGCGTTATGCCGACCTGATTGTGAATCCCGGTGTGCGTGATACGTTTACCAAAATCACAAAAATGAAAAATGCCATCCGCAACTTCCTCAACGAACGGGGCGGACTGGAAGTAGATACACCTGTGTTGCAAAGCATTCCCGGCGGTGCTGCGGCGCGTCCTTTTGTGACACACCACAATGCATTGGATATGCCATTGTACCTGCGCATTGCCAACGAACTTTACCTGAAACGCCTGATTGTAGGCGGTTTTGAATGGGTGTATGAGTTCAGCCGCAACTTCCGCAATGAAGGAATGGACCGCACGCACAATCCTGAATTTACTGTACTGGAATTTTACGTTGCCTACAAAGATTATTTCTGGATGATGGAAACCACGGAGCAATTGCTGGAAGAAACAGCTATCGCAACCAACGGAACTTCTGTAGCGACTATCGATGGGGTAGAGGTGAACTTTAAAGCACCTTATGCACGTGTCAGCATTTATGATGCGATTAAAGAACACACAGGTTTTGACGTGAGCAATATGGACGAAGCCGGTTTGCGTGATGTGTGCAAACAGTTGCATATATCTGTAGACCCGAATGTGGGTAAAGGAAAACTGATTGACGAAATCTTCGGTGGTAAATGCGAAGACCATTATGTGCAGCCCACTTTCATTATCGATTACCCGGTAGAAATGAGTCCGCTGACGAAGAAGCACCGCAGCAAACCGGGGCTGGTAGAGCGTTTCGAGCTGATTGTAAACGGTAAAGAAATTGCCAATGCTTATTCAGAATTGAACGACCCGATCGATCAGCGCGAGCGTTTTGAAGAGCAGGTGGCGCTGATGGAGCGCGGCGATGACGAAGCGATGTTTATTGATTATGATTTCCTCAGAGCATTGGAATATGGTATGCCGCCAACAGCCGGAATCGGTTTTGGTATTGACCGTCTGGCGATGTTATTGACAGGTCAGGTTTCTATACAGGACGTTTTATTGTTCCCACAAATGAGACCGGAGAAA
>DLGS01000110.1 GCA_002482815.1 Bacteroidetes bacterium UBA7688 | reverse complement strand
ATGGTCAATGAATTTATCCGAACCATTGCCGAAGGCGAGTTCAGCGCAAAGGATTTCCGGACATGGTCGGGTAGTGTGCGGGCAATTGCTGCCCTGAAAGAAATGGGCGATTTTGAAACCATTTCAGAAATGAATAAGAAAATCCCCGCTGTTTTTGATACCGTTGCCGGTCATCTGGGCAATACACGCACTGTTTGCAAAAAATATTATGTTCATCCGATCATCATTGATTTGTATGAAAAGAAAAAGCTGGATTCCTATTTTGAAATAAATCCAGATTCAACGAATCAACACCTTTCCGAAGAAGAACATATTCTGTTGAATATTCTTCAAAAACAATAGAAAGTCAGGTCTAAAACATCTCCAACGGTCTGTTTTTTAATCATCGGTATTTCTTACATTTGCCGCATGATGGTAACCATTTTAGAGATATTGAAATATACTTTGCCGGCAATTGTCGTATTAATTGCCAGTTATCTTATTGTTCAAAAATTCCTGGTTTCTGAGCTTCGCCGCAAACAGATTGCCTTATTGCACGAAACACAGAATATCACCATCCGGATGAGGCTTCAGGCATTTGAACGCCTTACCTTGTTAATGGAGCGTGTTCATCCCCGGCAGATGATGCCAAAAGTTTACAACAGCGCAATGACCGTTTCTGTGTTGCAGCAGGTATTGGTTACCACTATCCGCACAGAATTTGAACACAATCTCAGCCAGCAGGTTTACGTATCCCGCGAGGTGTGGGAAAGTGTGAAAACAGCCATCGAACAAGAGATAGGAATGATCCATCAGATAGCCCAGCGCTTGTCGCCGGACGGTCCTGCTAAAGAGCTGAACCATTACATTTCGGACTACCTGATGAGCCAGGAAGATCAGTTGCCTTCAGAGATTGCTTTACGCATCATTCATGAAGAAGCCCGCAGAGTATTGTCCTATGGCGCAGTATAGATTTTAATTATCATCCGTTAAACTATTTACAAGACTTGTAATGCATTGCACTATAAGTCTATAATTTTTTATCTTCGCCCACCTTAAATAAAAGTTTTTTACCCGTTCCCCTTATGCAACCCGAAGCAATCGATAAAAAATCTCTTCCAAAACACGTAGCAATCATTATGGATGGCAATGGACGTTGGGCAAAAGAGCGCGGTGAAGACCGTATCTACGGGCATCACGAAGGTGTAAAAAGTGTGCGGGAAGTGGTGAATGTGGCAGGCGAAATAGGCGTGGAATATCTTACACTATATGCTTTCAGTACCGAAAACTGGAACCGCCCGAAGGAAGAAGTAGATGCTTTGATGGAATTACTGGTATCCACTATTCGCAAAGAAGCAGACGAACTGAACAAGAAAAACGTCCGCATGCATGTTATTGGCGATATGGATGCCTTACCGGTAATTTGCCGGAAAGAAATGCAGGAGGCAATTGAGATGACCTCCACCAATACCGGCCTTAACCTGATTTTGGCCCTTAGCTACAGCGCAAAATGGGAAATTATCACGGCAGTTCAGCAGATTGCACAAAAAGTGAAAGACGGCGCTTTGAATCCGGAACAAATAACGGACGAGCTTTTTCATCAGCATCTATGCACCCATCAGTTTCCTGACCCTGAATTAATGATCAGAACAAGTGGCGAAACCAGGATCAGCAATTTCCTTTTATACCAGTTAGCCTACTCAGAATTATATTTTACCGCAACCCACTGGCCTGATTTCAGAAAAGAACAATTTCTGCAAGCCATCCATGATTATCAACATCGCGAAAGAAGATTTGGACTTACCAGCGAACAAATTCAACCATCAAAATAATGCCCAAAGCAAATAAGCAGCTTTTATTAATCGCCCTTTTTCTATTAGGACCCTGGCTGAATCGTGCTATGGCCCAAATAGCAATGCCAGGTTCTTCCCGGACTTCAACTTCCATTTCGGCTACACAAGCGGAAGGACCGAGGGAATATACCATTGGCGGTATTTCTACTTCCGGAGCACGCTTTCTGGATGAAGATTTGCTGATTGCCGTAACCGGACTTTCAATTGGTAAAAAAGTAAAGCTTCCTTATGATGAAGCCATTTCAAAAGCCATCCGCAACCTGTGGAAACAAGAGTTGTTTTCTGATGTGAATATTTCGATTGATAAATTTATTGACGATAAAGTTTTCCTTAAAATCAATGTAGAAGAACGCCCAAGGCTTAGCCGCTGGAATTTCAAAGGAATCAGAAAAGGTGAAGCACAGGAACTGAATAAAAAATTAAGCCTTGTCAAATCAAGGGTGTTGACTGATGCAGCCAAAAAAGAATCTATTGTCCGCATAAAAAAATATTTTGAAGAAAAAGGTTTTGGAAACACCCAGGTTAAACTGAGAGAAAGGGTAGACTCTATTGTTGTTAATTCGGTGATTCTTACTTTTGATATCGAAGTAGGTAACAAAACCAAGGTAAATCAGATCAACTTTTCGGGTAACGAAAATGCATCTGAAACCCGACTGAAACGCGCACTGAAAGGAACGAAAGAAGCTGGAAGGATTTCTCTATATCGTGCTGATGATATTTCTATATTTGAAGATTCAAGCAAAAGGTCTTTTGGTAAATACCTTCGCAATTTTGGTTTCCTGTCTTTATCCAAAACGCTGGATGCCGTTGACCCTTATTTCCGTCCGAAATTCCTGAAATCATCAAAATTCAATGACAAGAAATTCCAGGAAGACAAAGAAGCAATTGTTGAATATTATAATACACTGGGCTATCGTGACGCCTCCATTATTGACGATACCATTTATGCCGTCAAAAACGGGAATATTAATATTGATATTAAGGTAAACGAAGGTCGCCGCTATTATTTTGGTGATATGAACTGGAAAGGCAATACGAAATACTCCAACGAAACCCTGACCAAACTATTAGGTATCAAACGGGGTGATATTTACGACCAGGAATTACTGGCCCGCCGTATCGGAACCATACCAGATCCGAATGGTC
>DLGS01000143.1:400-6929 GCA_002482815.1 Bacteroidetes bacterium UBA7688 | reverse complement strand
CTTGGGCCGGTGTATGGCCAGCAATGGCGTAGCTGGACCGGCGCTGACGGGCTAACCTTCGACCAGATCAAAGATGTTTTACATCAACTTAAAACGAATCCTGACAGCAGAAGAATGATTGTCAATGCCTGGAATGTTGCCGACCTTCCTAAAATGGCGCTCAGTCCTTGCCACGCCTTGTTTCAATTTTATGTGGCCAACGGCAAATTGAGTTGTCAATTGTACCAGCGGAGCGCGGATACTTTTTTGGGCGTTCCTTTTAATATTGCTTCTTATGCGCTGCTTACAATGATGATGGCTCAGGTAAGCGGATTGGAGCCTGGCGAGTTTATTCATACATTCGGTGATGCCCATTTATACAGCAACCACCTTGAGCAGGCAAAACTGCAGCTGTCACGCGAACCCTTCCCCCTTCCAACTTTAAAAATGAATCCTGAAATAACAGACCTTTTCGATTTTAAATTTGAAGATTTTACGATAGAAAATTATCAGTCCCATCCGCACATCAAAGCTCCGGTGGCGATTTAAATGCATTTAATAGACTATACTAAAACAAAAAAACAATGAGTATCAACAAAGTAGTAGCCAGTGCTGATGTAGCAATAAGTGATATCCATGATGGCGCAACAGTGATGTTTGGCGGTTTCGGACTATGCGGTCTTCCTGAAAATTGTATTACCGCTCTTGTAAAAAAAGGCACCACTAACCTTACATGCATTTCGAATAATGCGGGTGTCGATGATTTTGGCATCGGGCTGATGTTGCACAATCACCAGGTAAAAAAAATGATTGCCTCTTACGTTGGCGAAAATGCAGAATTTGAAAGGCAGCTTTTGAGCGGCGAACTTGAAGTAGAACTCATTCCACAAGGAACCCTTGCTACCCGCTGTCTTATTGCCGGTTACGGCATTCCCTTTGTTCCTGTGCTGGCAGGCGTTGGCACCGAAGTTGCAGAAGGAAAAGAAACCGTTATTCGTAATGGTAAAGAATATTTGATTGAAGAAGCTTTTGATGCAGATTTTGCCATTGTGAAAGCATGGAAAGGTGACACGATGGGTAACCTTATTTTTAAAGATACTGCCCGTAACTTCAATCCATTAATGGCAATGGCCGGCAAAATAACCATTGCAGAAGTGGAGGAATTAGTACAGCCAGGCGAACTTGACCCGAATATGATTCACACACCCGGTATCTATGTTCACCGTATTTTCCAGGGTTCGGATTACGAAAAGCGTATTGAGCAAAGAACTGTGAGGAAATCTAATTAGTTAAAGGGTTAAATAAGGTAATGAAGGTAAAATGGGCGATGATAAAAAGTATAAAACCTTTCAGGATTTAGAAGTCTGGAAACAATCTAGAGCCTTTAAAGTTGCCATTTTCGAATTAATAAATCATTTTCCTAAAGACGAAAAGTTTGCCTTAACTGACCAGTTTAAAAGAGCATCCCGATCTATAGCAGCAAATATTGCAGAAGGCTATGGCAGGTTCACTTATAAAGACCAATTACATTTTTGCATACAGGCAAGAGGCTCATTATATGAATGCTTAAATCACTTAATAGATGCGGCGGATTGCAATTATATTACTGAAGAAATAAAAAACGAATTTGCAATAAAAGTTGAAGAACTATCTAAAATTTTGAACGGATATATTTCGTGGCTTAAAACGATGAATACCTCAAAATAACTACTTTAACCAATTGCCTTTCTTAATTAAATTAACTTAACAAATAATGGGTTTGACTAAAGAGCAAATAGCTCAAAGAATTTCAAAAGAATTAAAAGACGGATATTACGTTAATCTGGGTATCGGCATTCCAACCCTGGTGGCCAATTTCATTCCTGAAGGTATTAATGTAGTGCTGCAAAGCGAAAACGGATTATTGGGAATGGGACCATTTCCTGAAGCAGGAAAAGAAGATGCTGACCTTATTAATGCAGGGAAGCAAACCATCACTACACTACCTGGCTCAGCTATTTTCGATAGTGCAATGAGCTTTGGAATGATTCGTGCGGGAAAAGTTCACCTGACAGTCCTTGGAGCGATGGAAGTGGCTGACAACGGCGACATTGCCAACTGGAAAATACCGAACAAAATGGTAAAAGGAATGGGTGGCGCCATGGATTTGGTTGCTGCAGCCAAAAATATCATCGTGGCCATGCAACACACCAATCCTAAAGGGGAAAGCAAATTGCTCTCAAAATGCAGTTTGCCCTTAACAGGTATAAAATGTGTTACAAAAGTGGTGACTGATTTAGGTGTTTTTGAAATTACACCTGAAGGTTTCAGATGTATCGAACATGCACCGGATGTAAGCATTGAAGAAATCAAGGCAAAGACAGCAGGCAGATTAGTAATAGCTGAAGATATAAAGGCCGTAGCGGTTTAACATTCTTCTTTCTCTCCGGAGCATTTTACTTTTCTAACTTAGCTGCTTTGTATTATGTCATTAATCAGTGCCATATTGGGTGGTTTGTTGCTGGGGCTATTTATGGCTATCTCAGTAGGACCCACTTTGTTTGCCATTATCAAGTATAGCTTAAATCATAGTTATAAAACCGGCCTGGCTTTTGTTCTGGGAGTTTCCATTTCTGATATTATGTATGTCACAATGGCGAACCTTGCAGCACCATGGCTCGACTTTATTTATAAGTATGAAAAACAAGTAGCACTGATAGGTGGTGGTATTTTATTGTTGATCGGGTTGATTGGTTTAATTAAAAAATACAAACCGGTCAGACCATCATCCACTAAAAACATCATTACAAATGGCCATTATTTCCGAATTTTTGCCAGTGGCTTTTTTATCAATACAGCTAATCCGGGTGTGATTATTAACTGGATAGCCTCTGTGACGCTGGTAACCAATGCTACAGCAGAAATGACCACAACGCAAGGCGCCATTTATCGTACAGTATTCTTTGGTACCTGCCTGGTTTTAGTGTTGGGAGTAGATGCTTTAAAGGTTTTTCTGGCCGATTCCATACGCAAGCGCCTTACGCTTCGGAAAGTAATGTATCTGCAAAAAATATCGGCTGCCTGCCTTTTTATTATTGGCATAGCGCTGGTATTATTTACACTTTTTGGTAATTACTTTAAGGATAAAAAACCTGCAGGAAACAGCGCATTGATCACCAATACGCAGAAATCATAAAAAAAAGGAAGCTGAATCAGCTTCCTTTTTTTTGTGGAACCGGGCGGGGAATTGTCGAACTTTTTCGTGGACAATTTATTGAAAATCAATGACTTTGTGAAATCACATAATTTCATGCCGTACAAATAGGTGTCGTGTTTTACAGTCAAAAGAGGCTGATCAAGTTCTCTCTTTTATGATCCTATTCTGCGAACTCAAGCGTAGAAATTGAACTTATCAATACTGAGTTGAAAGCCATTCATAGGTTTCAACTAAGACAATTTAGAAGCCAATTCTAAGAAGGAAAGCCACATTTCGTAGACACGAATGTGGCTTTCTCTTTTTATTACTCACTACTCAAGCAATTTCAATTTGTCAATTTTCATTTTCTACAATGATAGATGTAGTATTTGTAGTAATCCTTATTATCCTGTTGATTATCAATCAAAAAAATTACTACAAAGAGCAAAAGAATGTAGTAAACTTGTAGTAAAGATGTAGTAAAGAAGGATAAATTTTACCTAATTAGATAATTTTATCTGTTTTATTCTTTAGTAATGCAGCTTTTTAAAATCAATTCCACTAAGTTTGCTGTGTGAAGCTTTTTTGTTCCATACTGGCAATAATTCTTTTGGTGTTAAGTTGCATTCCTTGCAGCGATGCTGAAGGTTTTGCTATGGAACAAAGTGCTAAGCCTACAATTGCGAAATCCTCGTCAGAACATTCAGGGAAATCAGAGCAAGAACATAAGGATCTCTGCTCTCCTTTTTGTCAATGCTCTTGTTGCGCACTTGCTTATGCACTTCCGAGTGTTATAGTACCAGAAGCAGCAATCAGAACATTTATTTCTGATAAAGTCTTTGCTTCGTATTTGCAACAAAGACCAGTAGGTATTGTGCTACCCATTTGGCAACCTCCCCAATTAGTATAATCATCCAATTGATTGAAATTCCCATTCACATTAGTTTTTAGCTAAGGCGGATAGGGCCGTTTAAACATTTTAAGTATGATTATACTATGCTGGATAGCATTATCAGGTTCTCAATTAAGAACAAACTGATCATTGGCATTTTTACATTGCTGTTGATTATCTGGGGAACGTATTCGTTACAACAATTACCGGTAGATGCCGTTCCCGATATTACCAATAACCAGGTTCAGATCATTACCAATGCCCCTACTCTTGCAAGCCAGGAAGTGGAGCAATTTGTAACCTACCCAATAGAACAAAGTATCGCAAACCTTCCCGACCTGGAAGAAATACGATCCATTTCCCGTTTCGGGCTTTCAGTAGTAACTGTCGTTTTTGATGACAAGGTGGATATCTATTTTGCCCGCCAACTCATTAACGAGAAAATCAAAGAAGCCACGGATCAAATACCTAAAGGTATCGGTACTCCCGAACTGGCTCCGGTAAGTACCGGGCTTGGAGAAATATACCAGTACGTGATCCATCCGAAAAAAGGCAGTGAAAGCAAGTACACGGCGATGGAACTGCGAACCATGCAGGACTGGATCGTTGCCCGGCAGCTTTACGGCACACCGGGCGTGGCGGAAGTCAACAGCTTTGGTGGCAAAGTGAAACAATATGAAGTTGCCATTGATCCTGCAAGGCTAAAGGCAATGAATGTGAGTATTGCCGAATTGATTACTGCTTTAGAAAAGAATAATCAAAATACCGGCGGTGCCTATATCGACAAAAAGCCCAATGCCTATTTCATCAGGGGGATTGGCCTGGTTACTTCTTTAGAAGACGTGGGTAAGATTGTCGTAAAATCCACCGCTGGAGTACCGGTACTTGTAAAGGACATTGCATTAGTACGCTTTGGCAGTGCCGTGCGCTACGGGGCCGTTACCAGGAATGGCGAAGGCGAAGTGGTAAGCGGGATAGTCATGATGCTTAAAGGCAGCAATAGCGCAGAAGTGGTGAAGCGCGTTAAGACAAAAATGGAAGTAATTAAAAAGTCACTTCCACCAGACGTTGTAATTGAGCCTTATCTTGATCGTACCCACCTCGTCGATCGTGCTATCTCGACTGTAAAGAAAAACCTGATTGAAGGCGCTTTGATCGTCATATTCGTACTGGTATTATTTCTGGGCAATTTCAGAGCTGGTCTTATTGTGGCTTCTGCCATTCCGTTGGCCATGCTCTTTGCATTGGGTATGATGCACGTCTTCGGAGTCTCTGCAAACCTAATGAGCCTCGGTGCAATAGATTTCGGTCTTATAGTGGATGGTGCAGTAATTATAGTAGAAGCAACGATGCATCATTTAGGATTGCGAAAAAGTATAGAGCGGCTGTCGCAGGACGAAATGGATGTAGAGGTGTTTATTTCTGCATCCCGGATCAGAAGTAGTGCGGCGTTTGGTGAAATCATTATCCTGATTGTTTATATACCCATACTTACACTTGTAGGTATTGAGGGGAAAATGTTCCGTCCAATGGCGCAAACGGTCAGCTTCGCTATTCTCGGTGCGTTAATTCTGTCGCTGACTTATATACCAATGGCATGTGCATTGTTCCTGTCAAAGAAAATAAGCCATAAACGCACTTTCTCTGACCGGATGATGGATTCCTTCCAAAGGAAATACACGCCAATTCTTCAATGGGCAATGCGTGTCAAATATATTGTGGTAGGTACTGCTGTAGGGTTATTACTGGTTTCTGTTTTTGTCTTTTCAAGAATGGGCGGGGAGTTCCTGCCGCAATTGCAGGAAGGTGATTTTGCTTTTCACTGTATTCTTCCACAGGGATCATCGTTATCTCAAAGTATTGAAACATCTATGCAGGCTTCAAGGATCATAAAGTCATTTCCTGAAGTTAAGGAGGTTGTGGGTAAGACCGGTAGTGCAGAAGTGCCAACCGATCCGATGCCGCCTGAAGCGACTGACCTTATTATCGTTCTGAAAGATAAGAGCGAGTGGACGACCACTCATGATGATAATGAACTCGCTCGTATGATGGAAGAAAAGCTGGAAGCAATTCCTGGCGTTTTCTTTGAAGCTAATCAACCG
This sequence comes from Bacteroidetes bacterium UBA7688, assembly GCA_002482815.1. Lineage (GTDB taxonomy): Bacteria > Bacteroidota > Bacteroidia > Chitinophagales > Chitinophagaceae > Rurimicrobium. Next base: position 781 of record DLGS01000143.1, on the reverse strand, counting down.
ATCCAAATGCGTTTCAATGAATTGATGACCGGGGTAAGGCAGGATGTGGCTATTAAAATATTTGGTGAAAATATGGATACCCTTGCTGCCATTGCACCCCGAATAGCCAGTGTGATCCAATCGGTGAAAGGGTCAACAGCGCCGCAAATAGAAAGAACCGCTGGTCTGCCACAAATCACTATTGAGTATGACCGCGCAAGGATAGCAGCTTACGGGTTAAATATCGAAGATGTCAATCGTGTTGTAAGTGCTGCATTCGCCGGTCAGTCCGCAGGGGTAGTATTTGAAAATGAAAGAAAGTTTGACCTGGTAGTGCGGCTGGATACTACTTTCCGTAGCTCTATTGACGATGTCGCGGCTCTATATATACCGACAGCCGAT
>DLGS01000143.1:0-360 GCA_002482815.1 Bacteroidetes bacterium UBA7688 | reverse complement strand
GCCGATGGTAACCAGATTCCACTTAGCCAGGTAGCCAACGTTTCTTTTAAAGAAGGCCCTGCACAAATAAGCCGGGAAGATGCGAAACGCAGGGTTGTTGTCGGGTTTAATGTAAAAGGCAGGGATGTACAGAGTGTGGTGAAGGATATTCAGGCAAAATTATCCAAACAAACATTAATGCCTCCAGGCTATTATGTTACTTATGGAGGCACCTTTGAGAATCTTGAAAAGGCATCTGCCCGGTTACAGATCGCGGTTCCAATAGCATTGCTGCTCATCTTTGCCTTGCTCTATTTTACTTTTAATTCATTAAGGCAGGCTACACTCATTTTTACTGCCATTCCGATGTCGGCGATTGGC
>DLGS01000359.1 GCA_002482815.1 Bacteroidetes bacterium UBA7688 | reverse complement strand
TCACGGAGGACATGACGCCGGGGCAAGAGGTGGGCCGGGAATGCTGAATGAAAAAGATATTGCATTGGCAGTAACCTTAAAAGTGGGGAAATACATCAACGACAGCCTCAAGATGGTAAAACCAATATTTACGCGTACTACGGATGTTTTTATCCCTTTACCAGACCGTCACAAAATTGCCAACCAGGCAGGAGCAGATTTATTTGTTGCCATCCATGTAAATGCCAGTCCGGGCTCATACGAAAAAATCAAAACCGGCAGCAGAACGATTGGAAAAGGGAAAAAGAAAAAAACAGTTCCTGTTTACAAAACAATTCATCACCGGGAAACAGCAGCATCGGGAACAGAAACCTGGGTTTTGGGGCTTAACCGTACTGGTCAAAAGGAGGATGCCATCAGTGAATATGGTAATAACCTGACAGAAGAGCCAGGTATTTTGAATGAAAACGACCCCGAAACCGCTATTATAATCGCTCAATATTCACAGGTTTTTCTTAAAAAAAGTGTCTCTCTTGCACAAAAAGTACAAGACGAATTTGCTACACAAGGAAGACGGGATCTTGGGGTAAAGCAGAAAGGTCTTGAAGTGTTGGCCGGTAGCGTTATGCCAGGAGCTTTGATAGAGATTGGATTTATTAATAATACAGAAGAAGAACTTTATCTGAACAGCGAAAAAGGCCAAAACGAAGTAGCATACGCTATCTTCAGAGCAATACGCAATTATAAAAGAGAGGTCGAAAAAAACAATTAATTATTTTTTTTAGAAGAAAGTTCTCTAATAGTTTGCTTTTCAGTCAGATTTTTCTACTTTTAAGCCTTGTTAAAATATTTGTACTAAATGAAAAAGAGTGTTAAACTTATTTTACTGTCTGCCATAGGTGCTGTTTCTTTCTTTTCTACCCTGACTTTGTCTTCTTGTAAAAGAGATAAGTGTAAGACAGTATCGTGTCAAAACACCAGTACTTGCGACAAAGAAACAGGCGGATGTGATTGTATTCCCGGTTATGAAGGTTCAATGTGTGAAGTAACTACCAGAGAGAAATACGTAGGTACCTGGAATGTGGATGAAACCGGTTCTATTTCTCCCCGCAATAATTATATTGTTGCTGTAGAAACTTCCTTACTTCCCGGAGCAACTGCCGCTGACGTGCAAATTACCAACCTTTACAATGCTACTTTTGGTCGTGTGAATGCAACCGTAGAAGGCGATACCATTACGATTCCTGAACAAACAATTGACAATAAAAGAATCCAGGGTCATGGCTATATCAAAAAAGACATTTATTACAACCTGCACAGCTCATTGACATTGTTCTACATTGTAACAACCTTACAGGATGGCAATATCGATGACTTTGGTTATAAAGATGGTACGAATCCTTCTGTCTGGACTAAATAATTTATCCTTAAAATAAGGGCAAAAGACGTACATATTCTGTACGTCTTTTTTATTGGCTACAACTGAATTATATTTGGCGGAAATAAACAGTAGAACCTTTGAATTTTCAACAATTTTTAATCAATATTCCGTTTATACAAAGATTGCTGGATATCAGCAAACGAATTATTTTGCCGGGATTTCACGGGGTTTCTTTATATGAAGCGGGTAGCTTTTTTGTTGAAAATATGAACAATATCAATCTCGACGATCGTTGTTCCGCAGTAACCTACAATTTCCTGACCGCTCTGCCTCCTACCCTTCTTTTTTTGTTTACGCTCATCCCCTACTTACCGCTGGAAAACGTCCATATCACTATTCTGACTACGCTAAAATTCATGATTCCGAATAAGGAAACCTATGACACAGCCAGCCGGATTATTAACGATTTCCTGAATAAGGAACAACGCTCCCTGTTATCTTTCAGTTTGATACTGACCTTATTTTTTTCTTCGAATGGAATGATGGGCCTGATGCGGTATTTCGACAAAGACCAAAAGGTCTATGTTATCAGAAATGATTTTCAGCGACGCTGGGCAGCCATTAAACTAACCGTGATGTTGATGGGCGTTGTTTTAATCAGTATCGCCGTTCTCATTTTACAAACAGAAATTTTGAACGTAATACTTGAGCGGATTTTTGGTAATTTAATCGTGATAAAAATAGTCAGCCTGATAATACTTTATTTTATCATTTTCAGTGCTATTTCATTCATCTATATTTATGGTCCATCTTTAAGCCATCGCTTCAAATTTATTTCAGTAGGGGCAGTTTTTGCCAGTGTAGTATGTGTGCTTTCGTCTGCCATATTCTTCTATATGGTCAATCATTTTCTGAATTACAATAAAGTCTACGGCTCTATCGGAACCTTAATTGCCTTCTTTGTGTGGCTTTCTATTAATACAAGAATCATCATGCTTGGCTATGATTTGAATGTAAGTATCCTGATGGGAAAAATTCATAAATTTCAGAAAGAACTTCCCTTAAAATAGGATAAAAAAAAGCCAACCCGGACGAACCGGATTAGCCTTTACAAACTAACAAACACGCTTTAATTTCTACTTGATTTTATTTACTTTTTCAGAACCGATAAAATTACCATTTACATCAGAAAACTTGAAAATGTAAGTTCCTGCAGAAACAGCTGACATATCAACAGTCTGTGCATTTTTCACTTCTAAAATAACACGACCCATCAAATCAGCAACCTGAACATTTACTGCAAATGCGGCATCAATGTTTACAATATTTTGTGCAGGATTCGGGTAAATTGAAATTTGAGTTTTACCTGCAGCATATCCGGAGATACCGGTTGGAATTACATTGAAAGTATCTGAATTGTTGACGCAACCATTAGCATCTTTAACCATCACATAATATTTGCCCATTGCAGTAACGTTGTGTGTATGATTGATAGAACCATAGATTTCCTTACCGTTGTTATACCATTGATAGTATGCGAAATCATTTGGCACTTCCAGAACAGAACCACTCATCGCAACTTTAGGTTGAGCAGGTTTTGCATGAACGACAATATTTAAAGGGATTGATCTTCTTTCGCAGGATAATGCATCCATAGACTGAACAAAATAATTGCCCGGATTGGTTACGGTAATAGACGCACCAACTTCACCTGTGTTCCAGACGAAGTCTGAGCTTCCCAAAGAATCAAACGCAGTCAGAACAACACTTCCACCTTCGCAGAAAGAAGTAGAAGCACTGGAAGTAATCGTTACCGGAGCACGGTCAATTGTGTAATGGAAAGAATTGTAAACTCTAAGGCTTGTCAGTAATCCTAAACTTGCTGTTTTTACCAATCTTACTTTTGAAATTTCGTATGAACCGGCTTTTGTGGTAAATCCAACAGAAAAACGATCAGTAGAACCTTCAAGCAGATTTAAATAAAGTGAAGATGAACCAGATAAAGTTTCTTTTATTATGCCGGCAGCGTCATAGGTTACAACTGTCAGGCCACCAAGAATATCAAGATCTAAAACACCAGCCTCAGCAGCAACAGTAAAACCAACATAATCTCCACCTTTAGCATTGCGTGGAAAAGAAGTTTCAATATAAGCAGAACCAATACCCAACAAACTAATCGTTGTATTGATAGTGGCAAAATTGCTCGGATCAGCATCAATAATACGGGACGCATTATTTACAGAAGCAAGCGATAATAATCCTGTTGTACCGGAACCGGTCAATTTATCCGCTAATACAGGAGGGCAAGGTCTTTGGAAATTAAAACCATAAATTCTGAAATCGGCAAGACTCACCGCCAGCGTATTATCCAGCTCTACCATTGCATCTTTAAATCTGTAGGTAGACGCCGGATTGGTAATGAATTTGATGTTGTAGATATTCTGAAACGGTGCAAGCAATGAAACACTTAATAGGCTTGAGCCATTTACCTGAGCAACAGGAGTAACGCCGGCAGAATCATAAAGTTTGATAGATACATTATCAAGAAGGCTTAGACCTATAAGGCCGTCGTTAGCTCTCACCGTAACGTTCACTACATCGCCGGCTTTGCCCCACTCTGCAAAACGAACACGAATATTGGAAGCGGCAGCTGTAGAAGCTGCTTCGTTGATTACTGCATAGTTTGTCTGATCTGCATCTGTTGCGCGGGAAGCATTGTCAATATCAGAAGAATGACTGACAAGCTGATTTGCATAAACACTATACTGTGCGGATGCAGTGTTGGAAACTGCAATAAAACCAATAGAAAAAGCGATTGCGAAACTCCTCAATTGTAAAGTTTTAAGAATCATAAAATAAATTTATTTGGTTAGAAAAAATGAGTACAAACTTAGTTTCCCAACACATTAAATTCAAATGATTTTTAAAATAAAGCAATTTATAAAGATAAATTACTTTTATCTAAAAAATATTCTGCAATCTTAATAATTGCAAATCAATTTTTTAAGATTTAAATACAAAAATTATAGTTTAAAATAAAAACCCAACAATAAAAAATAGAATAAATACTATAGATGACAATATTAAGAAAATAAGCAAACTGACTACAAGAGTATATCCAGCAAATCCTTTATGCCCAGTGTTGCTGATTTTTCAATAACATGAAGATTTTGTAAAGAGCCTACATCCGGAATTTTAGGATCGATAACATATTTTGGCAATGTTGCAGGGGCATATCTTAATAAACCTGCAGCAGGATAAACCAATAAAGAAGATCCAATCAAAACTATCAGGTCTGCCCATTCATTTACCAATTGAAATGCGGGTTCAATATTAGGAACAGCTTCGCCGAACCATACCACGTGAGGCCTGAACTGACCGCCATCCGGAGCTTTATCGCCAGGTTTTATTTCAAGCGAAGAGGGGTAAATTTGATTTTCATCCTTCTCGCTGCGCATTTTCAAAATTTCGCCGTGTAAATGCACCACATTAGATGAACCCGCACGTTCGTGCAAATCATCAATATTTTGGGTGACAATAACAACTTCATACTTCGACTCTAATTCTACCAAACCCTTATGTGCCGCATTTGGTTTGGCAGCAAGACAATCTGCTCTGCGCATATTATAAAAACGCAGCACAAGTTCCGGATCTTTGCGCCAGGCTTCTGGTGTAGCAACATCTTCAACATGATGATTCTCCCACAATCCGTCACCATCACGAAAAGTCTTTAATCCACTTTCAGCGCTGATACCGGCACCGGTAAGCACTACAATTCTTTGCTTTAACGCCATTACAATCCTGATTTTTCACTCACAAAAGCTGTAAGCAGCTGAAATACATTCGCCACATTATTTAAGGACAATTCTTTAGGCTTGTCAAACACATCATGATAATGCCCTTTGCCTCCATTGGCATAAATAAATATAGCCGGAACACCAACCTGTGTAAACGGATAGTGGTCACTGTTGGGTGCATTATCCCGGCTGACAATTTTAGGTAATAATTTCTTACGCGAATTAATAATTTGCAAATCATCAAAAACACTCTTCTGCTGGACTGCATTCACTACCGTAATGCCATCTGAAGCATCCCCCATCAAATCAATATTCACCAATAATTTAATCTGATTAAGTGGAAACACAGGATTTTCCACAAAATGTGAAGAACCAAGCAGCCCAGCTTCTTCGCCACTAAACGCAATAAAAACGATTGAATATTTTTGCTGATGTTCTTTAAAATATTTTGCAAGTCCAAGATTAAATGCCGAACCACTGGCATTATCATTAGCTCCGGGAAAAATCGTTTTGGCACCCATTTTGCCCAAATGATCATAATGAGCTGTAAAAACAATAAAACTATCCGGGAAATGGCTACCAGGAATAAATCCAATCACATTCTTACTCAATGCTGAACTGAGCAATTTATTTTGCACATTTACTTCTACCTTTCTCCCTTTTGGCATCGACGTGTCAGAAACATAAAAGACAGTTGCAGGCATTACATTTGTAGAAACTGTCCAGGTAAGCTTGTTGCTTTGAGGAACAATGTAACAAGCTTTGGGCAATTCCTGCATCAATACAGCTGAACGTATCTTCATTCTTTTACAAAATGTATCTACATTTTTTAGCTGATAAATGTCATGAGCATTAAACTGAGCTTTTTGCTTCTGCCATTCGGCAGAATCTTTAATTTTTCCAAGATTAATGCGCTCCACTTTATTTTTTCCTGTTGTTTGATAACCGCTGCTGGCAGCATCAACCAAAAAATCAATACCTGGCTGCAATTGCTTTTTCCCCAGCTTTAATTCAACCTTATTGGGAAATGTATTGACATCAAAAACATACTCCTGATAATAATTCCCATCCGCTGAAAATGAGTTCAGCCCAATCTCTGTAAAGTTCCGATAAATAAACCTGGCGCCCTTCTCGCGGCTGTTGCTTACATATCCGCGACCACCGAAACCGGGACCGCTCAAGACGCCGATGCTCTTTTTAATAAAATTCATATCCTGACCATTTGCCAGGCTGGAAAGCGCAAAAAATGAAAGAAAAAATAAACGTAGTTTCATGACACAAAATTAGTCTTCTTGTTGCTGCGAAGGTGCATCTTTTATCAGATATACCACCGTTGGAAAATGATCACTAAATCCATTTATCCATTTGTTTCCATTGTAACTGCGGTGAGGATAACCTTTATATCTGCCAAAAGAATTTTTCAGAAAATCCTTATCAAAAACAGAAGCTTTGTAATACTGCCAGTGACCGGTTTTGTTGCTTAGCCAGGCGGATGAAAGTATAATCTGATCAAACAAATTCCATTTGTCATTATGGCTCAAAGTGCCTAAACCTTTATTATAAAACTGATTCCAGGGATTGTATAAAACACCATTAACAGCTTTTGAAGGAGAACCTGTTGCGCCTAATATTTTTGCCACACTGGGACTGACAGGATCGTCATTCAAGTCACCCATCACAATAATTTTAGCATTCTTATTCTGATCCAGAATCAAATCAACCGCTTTACGGTTAACGTCGGCGGCAACAGCTCTCTTGGGTGCAGACGCTGCTTCTCCCCCACTTCTGGATGGCCAGTGATTCACCAGAACATACACCGTATCTCCGGATAATATTCCTTGCACTAAAAGGACATCCCTGGTGAGACCACCGCCCGCATATTTAAGGTTAATGCTAATCGGTTTTGCACTGATGGTTTTAAAATATTTAGGATTATAAATAAAACCAACATTGATACCTCTCTTGTCCGGACCATCAAAACGGATATACCTGTAGTTTCGCTTTTTCAAAACAGGCTGATTGACCAGTGTTTTCAATACCCTGTCATCTTCAATTTCACAAACACCGATTATAGCTGCACCATCAGGACTATACTCTGTTCCCAACTGAGCGATGACCCTTGCCATGTTATCCGCTTTTTGCCTGAAAACCTCCTCTGTATAGCGGTGAGAACCATCCGGGGTAAAATCTTCATCATTGGTTTCAGGATTATCCTCGGGATTAAAAAAATTCTCAAGATTGTAAAATGCGACTGCTGCAACAGGATATTGCTTCTGTTGGGCAAGACATTGCAAATTCAAAAAAGTAATCGCAATAACCCATATCCTTAATTTCATACTCATAAAACCAAAGATAATAGGTGCTTGTTACATATTTTATTGAAAAACAAAATGAATCAGGAAACAGCAAAGCAAACGCCTTTAAATATTTACATTCGCAGAATGAAAATAGGGTTTGATGCAAAAAGAATTTTCAACAATACAACCGGCCTGGGTAACTACAGCCGCAGTCTTGTGCGAAATCTGCATGAATATTTTCCTGAAAACCAATATCACCTTTTCAGCCCGGAAGTAAAAAGAGCGGAGCATACCAAACCCTTTTTAGCTACACCTTATTACAAAGTTCATATCAGCAAAACCAGGTTAAAATCATACTGGAGGAGCTTTTCAATTGTAAAAGATTTGAGCATTGCCGGCATTGAATTATTTCACGGTTTAAGCAATGAAATTCCACACAATCTTTCCCGCGAAGGGATAAAAAGTGTAGTCACTATTCATGATTTAATTTTTAAAATATACCCTGAAACCTATAGCATTTCAGAACGTTTAATATACGACCGCAAGTTCAGGTATGCCTGTCAGAATGCCGACAAGGTGATTGCCATCAGCGAAAACACAAAGAATGATATTATACGGTTTTATGACATCGATCCTGCAAAAATTGAAGTCATTTATCAGACCTGTAATCCGATTTTTTATAACCCTCGTGCACAAGAAGAAAATCTTCATGTTGCAGGGTTGTACAATTTGCCGGATGAATACTTTTTGTATGTAGGCAGTGTCGAAAAAAGAAAAAATCTTGAGTTGATTATAGAAGCGTACCAAATCAACAAAGACCTTCATCGCTTACCATTAATTATAATCGGCAAAGGTGGCGACTATAAAGCTGAATGCAAAAGATTAATTTCCAGATATGGTTTGGAATCTTCGTTTATATGGATGGATAATTTTAAAAACAATGAGCATTTACAATCCGTTTATCAGCTTGCAAAAGCGCTGATATATCCTTCTTTATACGAAGGGTTTGGTCTTCCGATAGCCGAAGCCTTATTATGCAAAACGCCCGTTATCACCGCAAACACATCCTCTTTAAAAGAAGCCGGCGGACCTGATTCTATGTATATTAATCCATTTCAACCAATGGAATTGGCAGAAGCGATGATAACAATTTTGAAAGGAAATTCAATAATAAATGGCATGCGCGAAAACGGATATCATTATGCGATGGAAACTTTCGATAAAAAATTACTAACCGGAAAAATAATGAGGGTTTATAAAGAGGTAATAAATCAATAGCCTGCAGGCTTTGCAGGCTATTGATTATCGCTATAAAACATTAAACAACAAATGCTCTACTCTGAGCATTAAACTATTCGTTGCCATTCTGTTCATATTGCCCTGCAATTGATGCCGATATCCAATATCGATGCGGGTTTGGCTATGAATAATAAATTGCAGCGAAGGAGCAATATCAACATAGTGCTTTTGATTATCCGGTAAATATTGACCCAGAACTTCCAGCATCACATTGAAGTTTGTTTGCTTGTAGGAGGTGTATTTCCTGGGCAGAATCAACCTGCCGGTAGACAAAGTGTAATTAAGCCCACGAAACGCATTGCCCGAATGAATTTCGTTTCCGGGACCATTATCGGTAATCTGCTCATAGCTAAGCGAAACGGAAATGGCTTGCTTATGCAATAATTGCGTTGCGATAAAACCCAATTCCCAGCCGGTGTTCATTCCGTTTATCTCAAGCTCATCATAATGAATATGACCGCGATTGAACGCCATTCGACCGTAGGCCGCCATCCGAAAATGACGATGCACTTTATCGTCGCTCCAAAAACGATACTTGGCGTAGGTCCCCATCCCGAGTGGTTTAAAGTTGCCGGAACCATTACTGAAAATCCCTTCTGCATGAAGCATCAATTTCTTATTGACACCCCACATTAATTCCGGTAAAAATTGAAATGTTTTTTGATTCAGATGAGTTTCATCCAGCAAATTATTAGTCAGTCGTATCCCTAAACTACGTGCAGGCATATTGCTGGCCGGTTCAGTAAAATTAAATAACTCCTGAGCTGAAGACCCCTTTGAAAACAGAAGAAAACATACTACTCCAATAGATTTTATTCTTTGCATAAAACCAATTAAAGTGTGATGTGATAAATACGCGTTCCAACGGGAATGTCCTTCTCACAGCAGTTCTCAGACTTGCCGGTTTCGTAACATTTCATTCCGGTAAGTTTTTTATACTTTTTGAATTCCGCAGAACTAACGAAGTTTTTATCAACTACCGTAAATGTTTTTTCTCCATTGATTGTTTGGGATGGAACATTCAAAAAATGGTAAGTACCATTTGCAAACTGAATATGCGTGTCTTTACCAATTTGTGTCGAAGGAAAGTCAGCGGTCATTTTCAATGAAGCCACAGCAAATCCTGCATCAACGACTGCATTTTTAATATCATCAGGTTGCACGTTTGCTCCCTTTTTAAATTTAATATTAAAAACCGATTCATTGATATCAACATCTACCGATTCAACCGAGGACACTTTTTCCAGGGCTTTAAAAATAGATTTACTGCACATACTGCAAGTAAGGCCACTGGCAGTTAATGAGGCGGATTTAATCTGGCCGAAACTACTGTAAACACAAGTCATCAGGGTGATGACAAAAAGAAGATTTTTCATTTTGATAAATTTTGTTTGAAATAAATAATAAAATAATTATTTATAGCGCAGAATAGAATGCACTAATCGAAGACATTGTTTCCAATGCACAAACAAAAAATATCAGATTCTGAGATTACGGTTTTCGAGAAAAACCGGAAGTGATTTTGGCGGAGGCTTTTGTAAAGCCAAAACGGGCACCGATTCTTTAAATACTGTTATTGTTGGCTCCGGAATTGTAAAAACCGGAATGATATCAGTTAATAAACCCGACAGATTTAAAACCTGGTATTCAGAAATTTTTTGATCCTCAACTTTCTTAACCAGTTTAATTTTGCTTTCACAACAGGAATCATCAGCTTCTTCTTCCCCGCAATCGCCACAACTATCTGTCACCACCAATTGCCCGAAGTCAATCTGCGTTTCCACAAGGTCGCCCATACAATAATGCTGCCTTAGCAACATTCCGCTGCCGGCAACAAAATAAACAAGAGCTAATATGGTGACAAAAATTCTTTTCACTGAAAAAGTTAATAATAGAACAAAACTATTGCGGAATATCGAAATAAAAAGATAAAATATTAAATCTGCTCCTACTTTTGCGGTCTATGAAAATTGGTATTGTATGTTACCCAACATTTGGAGGTAGTGGCGTTTTAGCTACCGAACTTGGAATGGCCTTGTCAGAAAAAGGTCACGAGGTACATTTTATTACCTACCAGCAGCCTGTTCGACTGCATTTTCATCCAAACGTTTATTACCACGAAGTAAGTGTCCCCGCATATCCCCTTTTCGATTTTGCACCTTATGAAACGGTGCTTACCGGAACAATGGTCGATGTGATTACCAATAATAATCTGGATATTTTACACGTGCACTATGCCATTCCGCATGCCTCGGCTGCCTATTTTGCGATGCAAATCCTGAAGAAACAAGGAAAAGATATCCCGTTCATCACAACGCTACACGGTACTGACATTACATTAGTAGGACGCGATCCTAAGTATATGCCGGTTGTTACTTTTTCAATGAATGAATCTTCGGCAATTACTGCTGTTTCCGAAAATTTAAGAGACGAAACTTACCGGTTTTTTGATGTGGAAAAGGAGATTCATGTCATTACCAACTTCGTGGATACACAACGTTTTCAGCACAGTGACAAAGAGCATTTCAAAAAAATGCTGGCGCCAAACGGAGAGCGCATATTGGCACACGTTTCCAACTTCCGTAAGGTAAAAAGAGTGGAAGATGTGATTCGTGTTTTCGAACAGGTAAGAAAAGTGATTCCATCTAAATTGTTGATGATTGGCGATGGCCCTGAACGTCCGAATGCAGAAGAACTTTCCCGCCACATGGAAGTGTGTAATGATATCAGATTTTTGGGCAAGCAGGAGCAGGTAGATGAGATTTTAAGTATTACCGACTTGTTTATTCTTCCATCAGAATATGAAAGCTTTGGACTGGCAGCACTCGAAGCCATGGCTTGTGGCGTTCCGGTAATTTCAACGAACACCGGTGGTCTTCCTGAAATTAATGTGCCGGGCGTGACTGGTTATCTGAGTGATGTGGGCGATATCAAAGGAATGGCAGAAGGAGCTATCAAAATCCTTGAAAATGATGAAACGCTTAACGAATTCAAAACCAGAGCACTGGAACATACAAAAAATTTCGAGCGCGATAAAATTGTTCCGGTTTATGAGCAATTATATGAAAATGTCATTGCCGAATACAAGGAAAAAAAACTTAGCCGGATTTAGTCAACCGGTTCAGCAATTTTTAGATTTTTGCGTAGCTGAATCGTTTTACCAACTCGTCCTCCTGCATGGATTTCCCGTTGCTGTTTGGCAATTCCTTTATTAAATCTTCCGGCTGTAAAGTCCTGATACCAATATTCTCATTTCTCGCCCTCCATAGTATTGCTGTATCTTTTCTTTCATCCACCGCTTCAAACACCGCTTTTGAACGTTTCCTTGCAGATTCCTTTAGCGTACCGGCGTATCTGTATTCCACTACTGTATCCAGAATATGTTTGATTGCTTCTATTTTCTTTTCTACAAAAATGGTATCGTGAACAAGAAGACTTGTTGATGATGGAGACCCTGCATTTTTCTTCAGATAAAGGCATGACGCAGAAAAAACAACCAGGAATACGGCTGCCACTTTCCATAAGGCGACAGGTTGTAGCCACACAGATTTGGGTCCGGCGTGTTTCATTCTGAAAGCATCGTCCAGTTTTTGTTTAACATTTAGCGACGGGCTCAGCATTTTATCTTCATTATAATAAATGGAAACTTCCTTTTGAGTATTAAAAGCCTCATTATATTCCTCTTCGTTCATAAACTTCTTAACGAATTTTTGCTCCTCTGCAGATAAAGAAGCGAAACTTTTACTGCCCGACCATTCAATAATTTCTACCGGTAATTTTGATTCGTTTTTCATAATTCTATTGAATTTGACTTTAATTGTTTTGCTAATTTCTTCAGCAAATAAAATATCCTCGACTTAACTGTTCCTTCCGGAAGAGAAGCAATAATTGCGATTTCCCGAATGCTGAGTTCTTGTTGAAATCGCAATTGCAATATCTCCCTGTCTTCATATTCCAATTCATTCATCACCGCATCCAACAATTTATTTCTATACTGTTCATCAATTTTCTCGTTAATTGTTTTAGGCGAATGATGTTCCCAGGGTTCAAAGGTTTTCATCAATCGCTGCCGGTTGCTTGTATTTCTCCACTCATTGCGGCAGAGATTTGTTGCAATCGTATAAAGCCAGGTACTCGCACTTTTTGTGGCATCAAAAGAATCTGCTGAATTCAAAACTTTCAAAAAAACTTCCTGTAAAAAATCCTCGGCCCTTTCCCTATCATTGTTTAACAGCCGAAATAAATACCGATATAACTTTTCCGAATAACGTTCATACAAGAAACCGAACGCAGCAGAATGGCCACGTTCAATTTCCTGCATCAGCTGTTCATCGCTATATGAACTGATATCTTTTCTTTTAAAGAAACCCAATTGGAAGAATAATTAGTCTTTGAAATAATCTGACAGTTCTTTTTCATTTCCGCTATTCCTCGCCACCAATTCAACCTTTTCCCTCCAAAACAATGTCCTTTCTTTATCTCCGCTCAGTTTATAATGATTATATAAAGTAAGCATCGGAACAGTATAATTTGAATTCGCAACGGCAACAATTGTTTCGTATGGATCTTTGGCAAAACTGTGATTCAGGTAATCCAGTTCATAAACCTTTTCAAAATTTTTCTTCAATAATGCTATATTATCAATGGGTTCATTGCTATACTCATACGCAAGTCCAATCAGATAAAGATTTTGTTCTACCGGTTTGATAAACTCTTCGCCAACCGTAAGCGCTGCGTAAACCGGCCGTTTAGTCTTATTTTTTACCAATTCTTTGACCAATTTACTTGCATACTGGTCGTAATTCATCACTTCTGTATTGGGTAAGTTTACCCCCAACTCTTTAGATAAATTATCAGCATATTGCTTCATTCCTCCTAAGCCGACATTAACAATCAGAACATCCTTCCGAACTCCCATTGCCACCTGAAGCATCCATGCAAAATAGGTATCATTGTCACCGGCTGTAATTAGAATTGCGTTGGGCTTCAGAGACATCAATACGTTATAATTGTAATTGAGCAAACCAGGAGAACGTTTTTCAGAATCGAACAACTTTTTTACAAACACATCGCGCTTTTCCATATTGCGCTGCATTTCGTAGAGGTTTATAAATCCGTCATAGGTTTCCCAACGATTGGGGTTAATTGCGTATGCTTTTTCCAATTCGGGGAGTAAATCCCAATTGTTGTAGCCATTGGCCCATTTGACAAAATGTGCTTCAAACGTATTGGGAATGTTGGTCTCAATTTCTTTTACAATTCCTTCTATTTTCTGAAAACGGTTGCGGGCGTACACAGAATCATGGCCACCGGAAGCATGAGCATACCGGTTTGCTTTATAATAATTATACCAGGCGTTCGCATTGGTTTTATCCTTTTCTGTTTCTTTTTTCCAAAGGGCAATTTGTTCGGTGTAAAATTCATTGGATTTTCGCACCTGGGCATGGCTATAAATCTGCTCAGGCTTTTGCGCCATGCCTTGCTGCGAAAACACGAGCAATAATCCGAGTGTAATATTTATTATCTTATTTGTCATTTTGAAAAATTAAGTAAGTGTTTGAAAATAGTTTTGCAAGCCCGGGCACAATAACTAATACACCTTAAACAGAAATTCGTTCAATATCGGGCAAAAAAAATGCGCAATCAAATGGTTACGCATTTTTTATCTTTATGTAAACGAAATGAAAACACCCGTTAGCCGCGTTAAGGATGGCAGCGGATATCCTTTTGCCTTTTCTGCAAAAAGATTGCAGCGAAACTGCCTACCGGCAGGCAGGCACCCTGACCGCAGCCATTTATCGCTATACTTCGTCAGGCTCAGCATGACAAATGGCTGTGGACACGCCCTATAATATATGTGCTTTGTCGCCGGCAATTAAGGCTTCCCAATATTCGGCTCCGCGGCGTGTATGTGGAATAACAATAGTGCCACCCACAATATTGGCTATAGCAAAAACTTCATACACTTCTTCTGTCGTCAATCCCTCTTCGTGACACTTACCAAGGTGATACTTAATACAATCGTCGCAGCGCAACACCATACTGGCCACAAGTCCCAGCATTTCTTTGGTTTTGACATCCAGCGCCCCTTCGGCATAAGTATTGGTGTCGAGGTTGAAAAGACGATTGATTACTTTGTTTTGTTTGCCCAGAATAACCTCATTCATTTTGGCACGGTAATCATCAAATTCCTGTATTAGTGGATTCATTTTTTAAGCTGTTGAATGTCAAAAATAACAAAGAAATTTATGAGGCTCCATTAAACTTTCTTACTTTCGGACGTTCAATAAATAAAAACGGACAGAATTGTTGTATGGCTGATTGGTCACAAATGGATGACGGCAGTTTGTTGTCAGCTTTTAAAATAGAAGCAACGAAGGAGCGGGCTTTTTCGGAACTGATCAAACGGTATCAGGAACGGCTCTATTGGCACATTCGCCGGATGGTGGTTCATCACGAAGACACCAATGATATTCTTCAGAATGTTTTTATTAAAGTATGGAAAAACCTGGCTGAATTCCGTGAGGAAGCCAATTTTTATACCTGGCTTTACCGCATTGGTACCAACGAAACCCTTACTTATCTGGAACAGCAAAAGCGCCGCAGTTCGGTAACAATGTCTGACGATGAGGAAGGAAACGGATTGAGCAATAAACTGAAAGCGGAACAAGGCTATGACGCCAACAAAATTGAATGGAAATTGCAGCAAGCCATCCATACCTTACCCGAAAAACAGAAACTGGTATTCAACCTGCGGTATTATGACGAAATGCCCTACGAAAAGATGTCTGAAGTGCTAGGAACTTCTGAAGGAGCTTTGAAAGCTTCTTACCATCATGCAGTGAAAAAAATAGAAGCCTTTTTGAAAGACATTTAAACTTTGAACAATATAGATAGTCTGAACAGTATGAAACGGGCAGAACATATACAAGCAGAACTGAATGAGTTGGGAGCGAAAGTCTTGATGAATATGCCTTCAACGATGCCATATTCCTTGCCAATCAATTATTTCGCAACCTTAAGTGAGGAAATAAGCGATGTTGTTAAGATTTCAAATTTGACAGAAAAACAACCTGATTGGGGGAATAAAATGCCATTTGAAGGTCCTGGACTTGCTTATTTTGAAGGCCTGAGTGCACAAATAATGGCAAAAGTGGATACTGAACCGGAATGGAGCAAATCAAATCCATTCGCCGTTCCAAATGGATATTTTGAATCATTACCAGCTGCCATTATCGCTAAAGCTAAAACAGAAGTTCCAAAAGCAAAAAAACGGGTTCCATTATTCAGAACAATGCAATTGGCTGCTTCAATGGCTTTAATTTTCTTTACCGGTTTTGTAGTAATGAAAATGAATAATGTGAAAATGCAGGACAGTAAATTTACGGTTACAGCGTCTGACGCAGACATTAGGAATTACGTGGATGCCAATCTGGATGATTTTGATACAGATTTAATTATTAACGGATTAGCGCAAACGAATTCAACCATCAGCATATCTGATGCGGAAATAAAAGAGTATCTTGACGAAACAGGCTGGAATTAATTTGTGGGCAGAGATTGCCGGCTTAAAATTTATAAAAAACGATGAAACAACTTATTTTAATCATAACAATAGCATTATTCAGCATTCAGTCTTTTGCACAGGGTGATGGCTCAGGCAGGGTGCGCGCAATGAGGGTAAATTTTATTACAGAAAAAATGCATTTGCCCCCAGATCAGAACGCGAAATTCT
>DLGS01000361.1 GCA_002482815.1 Bacteroidetes bacterium UBA7688 | reverse complement strand
ACACGCAGGACTTAAAATCCTGTTTGCAGCAATGCAAGTGCGGGTTCAAGTCCCGCCTGGGGCACAGATTATAGCCGACCCTTTCAGGGTCGGCTTTTTTCATTTAAAATTCCAACATGTTTTAATAGAAAAAGTCAAACCAGTCTATGCACGCAAACAATTCTGTCACTCATGGAAAACCTGAACCTACACATTGCCGCGGAGGAAAAGCTTACAAATGTCTTTGAGAATTGAAAATAACCACAATAAATAAGTGACTTAGTTGGAATTACCTCGTAAACCATACTCAACAAACACAGCAAAATATTTTCGACCCTAAAGCCAACTTTGTAGACGGAAGAAAAGGTTATTTTGACAAACAATTCTCAAATAAATACAGGACTAAGCCGGAATGCATTAATTGGTAAGATTAATACATTCACGCTTTAAATGAACCGACGCTAAGAGTAACTAAATTTATAGAAATACAATTTTAAATACGCTTACCTAAACTATAAATATAGAATTTGAATGTTGGTAAAAGTCATTAATGGTAAAGTACGTCTAAGTGTTGTTCCTGATATTTAATCTATGGCTTAAAAAGAATCATTGTTCAATTACAGAACAAGATTTAAGTCTCCGACTGCAGTATTAACCTAATTCGCCCCACTTATATGTTGCTATTCAATTTAGAAATAATATACAACAATTATCATCAGTAAGGGATAAGAAGAATAATTTCTTCACGATAACGATTAATATCCTACTTTACAATAATCTAATTCTGATTGACTAGACCTCATGCTTAAAGCATTACACTCTGCAAGATGATTCATTACAGATTATTTACGCCATGATCATTACCTCCGCTATTTGCAACAAAATAGATTAAAACTATTTAAATATAACTATAGCAATAACTAGGAGAAGCTTTAAGAACTCTTTCGTTTTTAATGTGTTTGGTTGGTATCCCAAAAATATAAAAGGTGATGAAATTAATGCAATAACTTTTATAATCAATTATTTTTATACAAAATGGAATAAAAATGGATTCGTTGATTTACTTAAATTCTCAAAAATCTTTTTACCTGTTCATTTGATATCGAGCATTTATTTCGATCCTCATGTTAGAAAAGCTATCCGAACTGGTGATTTTCAGGAATTATTGTCTATCAAAAATTGAGCATTTTCGCATGTTTTATGACTGCTCATTGTATTTAATCAGGCTTTAAAGCGCTTCGGGGAATAGTTAACTACAAGTTTTATAGATAATCAATTCTACAGGAACAAGGATTGCATTTTGGGTGGATAGACAATTAAGAAAAGCTGTAACAAAAAAAGCGACTGAAACAGTCGCTTTTTTTGTTACTATAAAATCAATTTGTTCTTTTTCGGTGCTTCAACAGGAGGAAGATGTTCGCTAAGCTTATTCCTTCGCAAAAAATATAGTAAGGAGAATAGGGCAAATGCGCTCAAAATTATGACCATCAAACAAAGGTTCACCGGATAGTCCTGAATAGCAAAAGCAATAGAGATAATTGCAAGACTGGACAAAGCCAGAATAATAACTGTACGGGTATGAGAAAAGCCCAAATCCAACAGGTAATGATGGAGATGGGTCCTGTCAGCAGAAAATGGTGATTTACCTTTAATTATCCTGGTTGTGAAAACCCTGAATGTATCGAACACTGGTATAAACAACAATGATAAGGCACCCAACAAAACAGCTTTGGGACTATGGAATAATATATTTCCTTCGAAATGTTTCACTACATCCGTTAGGATTATGGATAAGACAGCAATTATAAAACCAATAACTAACGAACCGGAATCTCCCATGAAAATCTTGGCAGGTTGATAGTTATACCTTAAAAAACCAATAACCGCTCCTAATAGAGCAAAAGAGATGATTGCAGGGCTATAATTTCCTGTAATTGCAAATGCAATTCCCAAAAAGAATGAACAAATTATAGCAATTGTTCCGGCCAAGCCATCTATGCCATCAATAAGATTAAACGCGTTGCTGATAAATGTACAACCAACAATGGTTACAAACAGGGACATTGTATAAGGCATTTCATAAATCCCTAAAAAGCCATGCAGATTTTCCAAGCGATAGTCAGCCAGAACCGCTACAATAGAAGATGCGGCAATCTGCGCAATGAATTTTTTTGAGGGATTAACATTAATCAGGTCATCTTTAATACCGGTAATGAACAGAATTAAGATTGCAGCAATAATATAATTCCAGTGGGCAAAATCTTCGGGATTAATAAATAGTGATGCAATTACTGAAAAGCCTAAAAAAATTGCTATACCGCCTAAATTTGGAATGACGTCCGTATGAACTTTTCTGTAACTATCCGGTTGATCGAAAATTTTCTTTTTCTTGCTAATGTAAATAATACGTGGGATGGCACTCATACAAAGCAACATCGACAATATTACTGAAATCGGATAGAGCAACCATTTATTTGACTCAAGTAAAAATGCTCCCATAATTTGTTAAAATAATTTTAACGAGAAAACTGTTAATTATTTTTCAATAGCAAAGATAATATCAATTTCTTGTTAGTTGCAAAAGTTGTCCGTAAAATTTATGTAATAAACTCTAATTTAAAAATATAGTATTATAAGTAATATCTCCAAATTTAGGGCGATTCACTTTAAGAATTGAATGCTTCGACTTTTGATTTGTATTAAGTATACCGAAGATGGTATCAGCTATTCTTTCGGCGGCTTTACCATCCCAAAGTTCAGGATTTTTCCCTAATTGCCAATGACCGGATTTTAGTTGCATAAATGCATTGTGAATATTTTCCGGACTACTACCTAACAGCATATTGGTTCCTAAGGAGCAGGTTTCAGGACGTTCGGTATTGCTCCGCAAAGTCATACAAGGAACATTCATAATAGTAGATTCTTCTGAGATTCCACCTGAATCCGTAACTACCGCAGCAGCATTTTTAACCAAATAATTGAATTCAAGATAACCCATAGGGTCTGTCATAACAATATTTGAATCAACTTTTATACCAAAACTATCAATCATTTTAGCTGTATGTGGATGAACCGGAAATATAACAGGTGCATTTTCAGCAGCCTTTCCAATTGCTGTAAGCAAATCTTCAAGGGTTTCCCCTTCAGAAATATTGGCTTGCCTGTGAAGCGTTAATACAAAATAGCATTTATTACTTAATCCAATTTCGTTCCAGATAGCCGGTTGTCTGAACCTTTTCTCGTTATTATAAAGGGTATCAATCATCGTGTTTCCAACAAAGAAGATTTTATCGGGTGAAACACTTTCGTTCAACAAGTTATCAGAGGCAGTACGTGAGGTCGTAAAAAAATAATCAGAAATAGAATCTGTCAGAATTCGGTTAATCTCTTCCGGCATCTGGCGGTCACCACATCTCAATCCGGCCTCCACATGGACCAAAGGTATATTGGGATCCACCTTTTTTGTCGCCAAAGCGCAGGCAACGGTGGAGTTAACATCTCCGGAAACGATAACCATATCCGGCTTTTGTTCTTCCAAAACA
Organism: Bacteroidetes bacterium UBA7688; assembly: GCA_002482815.1. Lineage (GTDB taxonomy): Bacteria > Bacteroidota > Bacteroidia > Chitinophagales > Chitinophagaceae > Rurimicrobium. The sequence goes on along the minus strand of DLGS01000361.1, from coordinate 5,762 downwards.
GTACTGTAGCGGGAAATGATGGTTGCAATTTGTTTTGAACTTTCCACATTACCCACATTAAGATTAATGTCCGGACTGGGTATATTCAGTTCCTCGAAAAAGACACCACTCATCTTGGTGTCATAGTGTTGGCTGGTATGGATTAATCTGTATGCTATTCCTGAATTAATAGAAAAACGGGCTTCGAGTTGTGCAATAATAGCTGCAACTTTAATGAAATTGGGGCGCGCCCCTACTATAATGTCTATTAATTTCGCCATCTTTTACCCTTATAACCGTATTTGTTCTGCTATCTAAAACTCTTCCTGCTATTCTGTAAGCGGTTTCTGTTGCATTTATACCATAACAGTATTCGTACTCTTCGACCCAACTATCTTTACAATTAAGGGTTATTGTAAGCCCTTTATTATTTAAGTTCCATTCTGCGCCATTTTTTTCAGGGCAAATGCCAGGATAAAAATGCAGGTAAATCATCGCACTATGCCTGCAGAAATGATCCATTGTATCATTAATTTCTACTGAAAATTCATTGATCACTATTTGCCTTCTGTGGTGAATACCATATCTTGACTTATACCCATCATGAACACAACATATTTCAGTTTCACTATCTTTCTCAACCTTTACAACCGGTCTTTTTCCCATCCTGAAAGCCGCCCAAACATCTGATGTATTTTCACTATTCACACAAACAATGTTATGAGCTGCAGTCCCCCTTTCATCTAACCTTTTTTCTGAATTTTCGTAAGTACTTACACCTCTGTCAACGATAACCGGTTGACCATCAACAAAAAGGCAAAAAGAAAAAGTATCCGCATGAAGGTGTCCCGGCTGATAATTTGCTTTCAGCAAACCTGAATTAAAGAACAACTGGAAATGGCCTACATCGAATCTTCTGAACCCGCTATCACTTAAAACAATTTCCTCAGGATATAGCATCAAATTTTGTGCCACAAAAATCAATTCATTAAAATTAATACACATACGCTCATTACTGTCGCTAAAATGTGGTAAAGAATTCAGCCCTTTACCAATATTGGACAGGAATGACAACATCTTTAAGCTATTATATTTCAATACTTTATCGATTTCAAGATAAATTTCTGTAGAAGCCAAAAATATTTGCAACTCTAACAGATTTTTTAAAATGATTGAGTGATAACTGATTGATTTCTCAAAATGAGCACCATCATCCAGAATTTGTTCTTTCAGTTCCCTTTTCAACAATTGAATGCCAGAGTGTTTCAGCTGAATATCATTTAAGTAAATACCAGCCCAAACCAAAGAAACAGCGTTCTCCAGCAGATGATTGCCCATCAGGTGATATTCGGGGAAATGATACAGTCTTTTGGCCTGTGTATAAATGGAAGCATCTATGATTCTGTCCTTAATCTGATGAGCAACCAGGAATTTTATCCAGTTCACCAGCCTCAATGATGCAGGATATGAATGCACGAACAACAAATTTTTATCGTTGTGCGCTATCCAATCCTTTATAGTAGCCAGTTTTTCATGCTCCCCGATGGAACTGTCATTCAGCCAGTCGAAATAATGCAGATGAAAAGACCATAACATTCCAAAATCTTTAAAAGTCCAATCAACTGAACTGCCAAAAGACTTGCTTTTATTCAAAAAAAGGAACTGATTATTTCGTGCAACAAACAAATTCTGTTGAATCGAAAAAACCGGAAACGTTACCGGAGGAAAACCAGGTATTTTATCCAGTTGCTTTTGAGAAGGGATAAAATCGCTGTAGAAAATTTCTTTTACCGGATAGTAAAATCTGTAAAATATTTGTTGCCATCTAAGGTATCGTACGGTATGAAAAAGCCGCCTGAAGGAATTGTCGCGTAAAAAAGACTGCATTTTATCCTTCATTTTTGATAATAAGTTGACGACATTTGCGTTCTTTTAACGCATCCAAAATTAGTGAAAAATAATAATTTACAACGATTCCTTACCGAACGCCAATCTGAGATTGCGATTATCACCGCATTGGGAATGGTGCTTGGCTTTTTGTGCGCCAGGGCTGTTTTATCACTCAGCATGTTTTTATTTTTCCTGAATGCCATATGGAACACTTCACCAAAATCTTGGCTGAAACAAACCTGGTGGCTAGCCGGCCTTGCCTGGGTAGCAATGTATGCACTATCTTATTTCTGGAGCGATGACATACCCTATTGGCAGGAACGTTTCCAGGTAAAGTTTCCCTACGTTATTCTTCCGATTGCATTCGGCCTGCTTCGCCCTTTATCGTTCAATTACCTGCGCTGGCTGAGTTATGGAATGATTATCATGGTTTTCGCTGGTTGTGCCTATTCCCTGTCATTTTATTTCGCAGATTCCGAAAAAATCCTGAGCGAATACTTTTACTCCAAAGTCTTCCCCACACCTGCTTACAAAGATCATATCCGCTTTAGTATTTTCGTGGCATGGCTGGTCATATGGTGCAGCTTTATTTACAGAAAACTGAGTTTGCAACTGGATAAAATCCTGTTCATTTGTGCCATAATTTTCTTCACGCTATACCTGCATATCCTTGCAGTAAGAAGCGGATTGCTGGTTTTGTATGCTTTCGCTTTCCTGTATGTTATCTACTTATTTCTGCGAAAAAAAATAATTCTTGCCGGTTCCATAACCCTTGTCACTATCGCACTTGGATTCACTATTTACAAAACAGTCCCTTCGTTTCGTCTGAAACTTCATTATACGCTCTACACCTTAAGCGAGTACAAAAAAGGCAACAAATCAGCAGACTTTTCTGATATCGGCAGAATAATATCTTATCAGCTGGCTGCAGAATTAATAAAAGAAAACCCACTGTTGGGTGTAGGTGCAGGCGACATCCGTGAGGAAATGAGGAAGAAATATGAAATCTACTCGCCAGATACTAAACCGGAACAAAGAATTGTACCGCATAACCAGATTATGGAAGTCGCCCTTGCAGGTGGAATGATTACCCTTGCGATTTTTCTTTACTGGCTGTTTTTCCCAATCCTGAAGGTTAAACGAAACAGAGACGGATTTTATTTGCTGGCTACCTGGTTTGTGCTGTTTGTTACGATGATGGTGGAAGCTATGCTGGAAGTACAATTAGGTGTATTTGTCTACCTGTTTTGTATGCTTTGGATAATGAAAGCCACACAAAGAAGCAACCAGATTAATCCTCCTGATTTTGCAACTGCAGGATAGTGGTATCTGTGCCCCAGACCGGGAAATTATCATCATCAAAAAGCATGGCAGTTTCGTCCAGCTCAGTCAGATTGTACTTTTTAATGACCGTTTCTATATCGTGAATCCATTTTCCTTTTGCTTCTGCGTAGCCTGATGCATTCATTCTTAAAAGCCAGGTTTTGTAATCCATATTTCCTTTCAGGGATGGGTAATACTTTTTGGTCTGAACCATTCTTGCAAAATCCTTGAAAGAAGCCATTGCATCCGGATATTCCTTGTAAGCTGAGCGTGTGCCTGTTTTGCCTTTGTGCAAATTATTCTTCCCCTTGATTCCAAAGTAATTGTTCAATAATTTACAGTTGCGGCTCCGGCCCATCCCGGATTCTATCATCGAAACACCCAGAATGATACTGGCAGGAATCCCGGTTTGTTTCATCAGGATAAATGCTTTCTTTTTGTGCTTGTCCACATACATCTTGCCGATGCTTTGTGCGCGCAGTTGTGCACCGCAAATAAGCAAAAAAAACGTTAATAACACCCATTTTGACTTTACCTGAAATATAGCTTTTACCATTTATTATCCCATTTAAAATCCGCCAATTACACACAAATAGCCGCGAGTGCTATATGTTCCGATTCTCAAAAATAGCATTATATTTGTAACTCGCTAAAAATTGAACAATACAATGCTTGATATTTTGCTCGTTTTACTTGCTTATTTACTTGGTTCTATTCCTTCGGCTGTTTGGGTAAGTAAACGTTTTTATGGAATGGATATTCGCGAACATGGCAGCGGAAATGCCGGTGCAACGAATACATTCAGGGTTTTGGGCAAAAACGCCGGCATCATCGTGATGATTTTCGATATTCTCAAAGGGTTCCTTGCCGTTAAACTTTCTATCTTTTCTTATTATACCTGGACTTCAGAACCTTTTGTAAACCTTCAGGTGATCTTGGGTATCGCTGCCGTATTGGGTCATATCTTTCCTATCTGGGCGGGTTTCCGCGGCGGAAAAGGAATTGCTACCCTGTTCGGCATGATTTTAGGTATTCAGCCTTTGGTAGCGGTGAGCCTGATTGGTGTTTTTATGATTATGCTGTTTGTGACACGCTATGTTTCCTTAAGCTCTATCAGCGCCAGTATCGCCTTCCCTTTGTTGATTTTATTTATCTTCCGCGAACCGGAACTGAGCTACAAAATATTCGCCATCGGAACGGCTGCATTGGTGGTACTGACCCATCATAAAAACATTGGCAGACTGTTGACCGGCAGCGAAAGTAAAGTTCCTCTTTTCAGAAAAAAGGACAAACGAAACCGGAATACAAATTAAGCTCCGCGCTTTTGAAAGTCAGTTTCCTCCAGCAAATCCTGAGTTATCTTTTCCCGGTAAAAATTACTTTTGCCCCCGGCAAAACCACGCCCGTATTGGGTTTATACCGTTTCAGAAGCCGCTGGCAACTGAGTGCCGCTACGGCTATTTACTCCGATGGGGCAGCCTATCGCCCGCTCACCGAAGCTTTTGGCTACCTCAAAAAAGAACTCCCCGCTAAAAAAAACATGCTGATCCTCGGTGCAGGACTGGGAAGCGCTGTCTCTGTTTTACATAAAATGAATTCCATCATTGCAGATACTACGCTGGTAGACATTGACCCGCAGGTGATTGAATGGGGAAAAGAAATCATTGATGCAGAACAGCAAAACCAATACCAATGGGTCTGCGCTGATGTGCGTGATTTTGTGGCTGCGGAGAAGCAGCTTTACGATTTGATTATTGTAGATGTTTTCCAGGACAGGATTGTACCCGGCTTTGTGGGTTCGGCTGATTTCCTTAGAAGCTGCCGGCAATTAATGAGTGAGAATAAGGGTGCCCTCGTGCTGAATTACATCATCAATAATGAGGCCTCCTGGAAACAGGCTCAGGGCACTATCGAACAATTATTTAAGGTTGAACACATTATTGCTATCGGTATCAACCGGATTCTGATTCTTAGAAATAACGCTTAATCAGGCGCAGGGTGTGCGTTCTTTTGCGCAGCAATTTACTGACAATACCTTCCTGGTCTATTTTATCAATCACCACACAGCCCGCCGTTTCGGTGGCATGGATAATGGTGTGCTCGGTAAGCAAAATACCCACATGGTTAATTCTCCCTTCTGTATTGCCAAAAAAGGCAAGGTCACCGCAACGGGCTTCCTGCAGAAAAGTGATGGTTTGCCCCTGCATAGCCTGTTGCGAAGCATCGCGGGAAATGTTTATCCCGTTGAGCCGCAGCACCAGCTGACTGAGACCAGAGCAATCAATACCCTGCAAGCCGCGCCCACCCCATTGATAGGGCGCATATCGGAAAGACTGGGCTATTTTTTCTATCTGCACCACATCAGGTTTCAGCGATGCAATCTCAATTTTCTTTCCTTTAAATTTTGCTTTATGCTTGCCCAATGGTATCATTCCGGCTTTGAGCGCAGCGCCGGCAGGCAATATGATTTCCCCTTCCGTGGCAATCAATTTATTGGAATGCCCGGAGGCATAAAATTTCGGTTCTTTCTGGAATTCCTTTTTGGTAATCACCTGCAACTGGCCCAACAG
>DLGS01000355.1 GCA_002482815.1 Bacteroidetes bacterium UBA7688 | reverse complement strand
GGACAAACTTATGTTGAGGCTTTGGCAGCAGAGGTGCCATCGGTTTTTACTTTAGCGGGGGTGGCAGGTGAATTTATTAAGCATAATATAAATGCTTATGTAGTTGATTTTAAAAGTTCATCCGATATTTATGTTGGGATTTTGCAGCTGCTGAAAGATTCTGATTTTACTACAGAATTACAGAAAAATGGACTGAATGATGTAAATAAAATATTTTCAATCAAAAAAATGGTGAAAGAATTGGAAAATATATATTTGCCAAAACTTAGCGATTGAAAATAACGAACTAATTAGGTTTCAAAAATGGACAAAAAAAGGGTAACATACTTGAACTTCCCGAAGATATTAGATGAGCGGGGCAATTTGTCTTTTTTTGAAAGCAATAAATTAATTCCTTTCGAAATAAAGCGGGTCTATTGGATATATGATGTGCCCGGCGGAGAACAACGTGGCGGCCATGCTTTTAAAAGCCAGAATGAAGTAATCATCGCCCTGTCCGGCAGTTTTGATATTGTGGTGAATAATGGAGTAAGCAATGAAAAATATTCACTTAACCGGTCTTATAATGGCTTATATGTTCCGTCTAAGACATGGAGGCATCTGGAGAATTTTTCAACTAACTCATTGGCTCTCATTGTTACAGATACCCTTTACGATGAAGAAGATTATATCAGAAGTAACACAACTTTTACAGCACAATTATGAGTTCAGTATATGATTGTCAGTTATTGAATTTGCCAAAGGTCAAAAACAGATCTGGAAATTTAACCGCTATAAATAATGATATTGAAGTTCCTTTCGATATTAAGCGGATTTATTACCTCTACGATGTTCCCGGTGGCGAGTCGAGGGGAGGGCATTCTCATAAAGAGTTGCAACAGCTTATTGTATCGGCAAGTGGTAGTTTTGATTTGGTAGTGGATGATGGAGATATTAAAAGGATATTTCATTTAGACAGACCCTATATGGGTGTGTATATGCCATCGGGGTTATGGAGGGAATTAATCAATTTTTCCTCCGGCGCCATCTGTTTGGTGCTGGCATCATTGGAATATAGCGAGGATGATTATATCAGAGATTATGAAGAGTTTAAACAATACAAGAAATTATAAATGAATTCAGTATTTATTCATCCACTTGCAGATATTCATACGACTGATATTGGTATGGATACCAAATTCTGGCAATATTCGGTGGTATTGGCCAAAGCCAAAATAGGGAATAACTGTAATATTAATTGCCATACTTTTATCGAAAATGATGTGGTAATTGGCAACAATGTTACTATTAAAAGTGGCGTCTATCTCTGGGATGGGCTTAGAATAGAGGATGATGTTTTTATAGGCCCCAATGCCACATTTATAAATGATATTTTCCCCAGAAGTAAAATCTATCCTGCAAGTTTTACTAAAACTATCATTCAGAAGGGTGCTTCAGTTGGAGCTAATGCCACAATAATGGGGGGTATCACCATTGGAGAGTATGCCATGGTGGGTGCAGGAAGTGTGGTGTTGAACGATATTCCGGCAAATACAGTTTGGGTGGGAAACCCAGCAAAACAAATTAAAACAATACAGTAATGAATATACCATTCCTCACTTTTGATCATACCAATAGAATAATTAAAGCTGAAATTGTTGCAGAATTTGAGAAGTTTTTTGACAAAGGGCAGTATGTATTAGGTGGTAAGGTTAAAGAATTTGAAGAAAGTTACGCTTCCTTTAATGAAGTGAAATATTGTGTTGGGGTCAGTAACGGTTTGGATGCACTGCATCTTGCTTTGAAAGCGCTCGGCATAGGTCCGGGAGATGAAGTCATTATCCCGTCCAATACTTATATTGCTACTGCCCTTGCGGTTTCTTATGTAGGAGCTCATCCGGTATTTGTAGAACCTAATGTAGATACTTGCAATATCAATCCGAATCTGATAGAGGCGGCAATTACTTCGAGGACAAAAGCAATATTACCAGTTCACTTATATGGGCAATGTTGCGAGATGGAAGCCATCATGTCTATTTCAAATAAATATAATTTATTTGTTATTGAAGATAATGCTCAATCGCAGGGCGCAAGTTATAACGGGAAAGTAACAGGTAGCTGGGGAAATATAAACGGCACCAGTTTTTATCCGGGCAAAAACCTGGGAGCTTTAGGGGATGCAGGAGCCGTCACCACGGATAATCCTGAGCTTGCCCAAAAAGTGCAGATGCTTAGAAATTATGGTTCCGAAAAGAAATATTATAATGAAGTCATAGGTTTCAATATGCGATTGGACGAATGTCAGGCAGCATTTTTGAACGTAAAGCTTAAGTATTTGAAAGAGTGGAGCAGCCAACGTCAGCAAATTGCGCAGTGGTATTTGGAACGATTACAGGATTTAGAGACTATACAACTGCCGGTAGTAGCTCAGGGTGCTAGCCATGTGTATCACTTGTTTGTTATCCGCACACCACAAAGAGAAGCCCTTCAGCACTATTTATTACAAAAAGGAATTGGTACGCTTATTCATTATCCAATACCTCCTCATCTACAAGAAGCCTATCAGCATTTAGGACATAAGAAAGGCGATTTTTTAATAGCAGAGGAGCTTGCACAAAAGTGTCTTAGTCTTCCACTCTGGCCTGGTATGGTTATTGATGAGGTAGAATATATTTGTAATGAAATAAAATCATTTTTCAGCGGTGGATAAGAAACTTTCAGTTATTTTACTTTCCTACTACAGCAAGGAAAAATTAATAGTTGCTACAGAAAAAATAGTTCAGATATTAGGTCAGCATCATATTCCTTTTGAGCTACTTATTATGGACGATGGTTCTCAGGATGAATCTTACAGGATTGCCTGCGAATTAGAGGAGCAATACCCTCAGGTCAGGGCGTACCAGCTAAGCAGAAATTATACCAGTCATTATTCAATATTTGCCGGGCTTTCTTTGTGCGAAGGGGCCTGTGCGGCGCCACTAGCCGACGACGAACAACAGCCATACGAAAGTCTGGTCGATATGTACCGACTTTGGGAAAATGGAAATCAGGTAATTATTCCATTCAGAAATGGCAGAGATGATCCTTTTTTCTCAAGAATGATGTCATTGACTTTCTATACTGTCATGAATAAACTATCGGATATAAAATTTCCGAAACATGGTGTGGATACTTTTTTTATCGACAGAGAAGTAATAGATATCCTCAACCAAAAAATTCACCCTATTCGAACAACTACGATCACCGAAATACTTCGCCTTGGGTTCACACCGGTATTTTACCCTTATTTTCGACCTTTAGGTTCTAATCAGAAATCCAGGTGGACCTTCAAAAAGAAAGTATTGCTGGCTAAAGATTTCTTTTTTTCCAGTTCGATGTTTCCAATTGCTCTGATTACCAGATTGGGAATGTTCTTTTCTCTTTTCTCCGTATTAATTATTGTTTTTTATGCATTTGGCCGCCTTTTTGGCTCAGACACAGATTTTTGGTCTCTTAAGAAAGTGCCCGGCTGGACCTCGACTGTTATTATTATTTCTTTTTTTTCGGGTCTGATCTTATTCTCATTGGGTATCATCGCCGAATATATTTATCGAATTTACGAAGAGGTAAAAGGAAGACCTGGTTATATTATCAAAATCAAAAACAAAAAAAGAAATGCTTAATACTATAAATATATTATCAGCTCTAGCGATATCTGCAATATTTATCCTTATATCCTATTTCCTAGGAAGAATATTCGAAATAATAGCCGGTAGATTTTTAAGAAAAAATATTTACACCGGAATTTTCTGGCGACTATTCTCAGGAGCTTTTTGGTTAGTCACATTGTTTGCGGTTATTAAGACAAATGGCGCAACACTCCTCCTGCCACTTCTTATTGCCCTTCCTATTCTTATTGGTGTAATTGGTGCCTCCACCAGTCAACCATCTTTGGATTCTAAAAAGTTGATTTTATTTTCAGTTGTTTGTTTTTTAGTGCAGTTTGCAGTATTCTGGTATTTTATTGATTGTGCTGATGAGCATACAGTAAAATTTATCAGTGGTGATTTTAATATCTATTTCCGCAATGCAGAGATGGTGAGCCATACGCATGTAGAAACTAATTTGTATAAACTGGGTGCCAAAACTCTCCAAGATATATCTCCTTACCATTATGGCGATATTTGGTTTTATGCTTTGATAAATAACTTGGTAGGGCATAATCCTTCTTTGGTTTTTCTTATCTCGTTCTCTATAATGGCTTTTATATTCACAATTGGATTGTATCAGTTGTGTTACAGCTATTTCGAAAATTTTCTGAAAGAAAAAGAATTAGTGCTGACATTACTGATTTTCTCTGGTTTATACACCGGATTCGACTTCTTTTTTCCCAACTTTATTATTCCCAGTGCCGAAAGTTATGTTTTGGCAGTGTTTAATTGGGGAAAAGTACTGGTACTGGGTTGCAGCCTTGTAGGGCTATTGCTTTTATTAAAAGATAAACGGTCTTTTGCTTTAAGCATTATGACTGTTGTAGCTGGTCTCTTGTATCTGAATGCCATTCCTGCCATATTTTTATCAATAGGTTTATTTCTCTTATTGCGTGTGCTCAGAAAAGAAATCTCTTTTAAATTTTTTTTGCAGTCGAATATTATATATCTATTCATTACAGTTGCTTATATAATATTGTTATATAAAATAATTCCTGATTTGGTTTGCCCGACAGAACAAGCGCATCACGAATCTTCGCGCACACTAAGTCTACCTACTGCGGCAAGTCTTAAAACGTCAGTCAACATTTTCATTGGCGGATGGTTTCAGTTGTTTACCCTTACACCTTACCTGATTTTGTTGGTGGTAGGAGCCTTATTGTATTTCACTAAAACGAATACTAAAATAAGTTTTAGCTTACTATGGAAAAATGATTTGCTTGTCTATCTGGTTATGTTGTTTGCCGGAGGATTATTAAGTTGGGCTTTTCTGTTCACATTATCTATTGATACGGTGCAGTTTTTTCATAATATTCTGGCACCACTATATGCGATTTCTATTTCATTGATAGCGATATTCATTTTGGTTAGTGTCAGGAATAGGATTCTTAAACTGATTGTACCTATAGTATTGCTAGCTTCCATTTGGAATACTACAAAAGAAGATCCTTTTTATTCAAGGAGATTTAATAAAACAGACTGGAATATTATCAATGAAAAATTCGATAATAAAACGTACAGTTTTATTAATATTCAATCTATGAATAATTATAAACAGTGGTCATCCAAAAATACAGATATGTATATTCCGTTGGCAGTATTTTCTTACAAATTTGATGATTACCATAATGTGTCGGTAGTATCGCCTTTTATCACTGTAGAAAATAGTGGGTATTATGACAATGAACTGAAAAAGCTGGTTGCTAATTCCCTGTTTACGCAGTTCTTTAATAGTTCAGCTTCCCAAGGCATTTCTTCCTACGAATCTATCGTTAATAAGTACATTGAAGATAAAAATATTGATTTTATTTCTGTAAATTCAGACACAACATTACCTGTCTTCCTTCGCGAAAGAGTTAAAGATTCTATTGTGTTAGCAAACTCCAATTTTACTTTATACCGATTTTAACCCACAGTATTAATGCCTCCGTTATTTTCTATCATAATACCCACTTATAATCGTGCAGCGCTTATTGTCAAAACCATCGAATCGTTAATCAACCAAACCTATAAGCAATTCGAAATAATTGTTGTAGATGATGGGAGCACAGATAATACGGAAGAATTAGTAAGACCATTTGTTGGGGAAAACTTTCGTTACATCAAAAAAAATAATGCCGAACGTGCTGCTGCCCGAAATTTTGGAGCAGAAAGAGCTAATGGTATGTATGTTAATTTTTTTGACAGTGATGATATTGCCTTACCAATTCACTTGGAAACAGCTGCACAATTAATCAGTAAACAACCCGATTGCGCTTGGTTTCATTTAGGATATTCGTGGGCAGACACTGATGGCAAAGTCTTTCGAAATGTAAATCATTTTAAAGGTCTAACCCTAAATAACCTTATTGCATCCGGTAATCCTCTCAGTTGTAATGGGGTATTTATAAGGAAAGATATCCTGCTGGCCAATAGGTTCAACGAAACACGTGCGCTTTCGGCTTCCGAAGATTATGAGCTTTGGTGCAGGCTTGCAGCCAGACATCCTTTATATTTTTCAAATACGATAACGTCCTTGGTTATCGACCACGATTCACGTAGTGTACGCACGATTCATGGCGAAAAGCTGATTAATCGCCTGGAATTGCTGATCAAATTCCTGGAGGCTGACAGGCAAACAGTGGAATATTTTGAGCAGGGATTCGCCAAAATAAAGATGGATGCAAATTCGTACATTGCGCTGCATTTGGCCAACGAACCCAGATACAAATTAACCAGCATAAAATATTTATTCAAATCTTTGGCAAATAGCGCTAGTCTTCTATCAACTAAGCGGTTTTATGCTACCATAAAAAATATACTCATAAAATGGTAAAAGTACTGATTACAGGTGGAGCTGGTTTTGTGCCCAGCAGCCTTGCAGATAAATTGTTATCTTACAATGATTTTGAAGTTGTGTTGGTAGACAATTTTCTTACCGGCCGTGTCGAAAATATTCCGCAGCATCCTCGTTGTAAGTTTATAAAATGTGATGTCAATGAATATAACGACATTGCCGCAATAATGACCGCTTATAAATTTGATTATGTTTTTCATTATGCAGCTGTAGTAGGGGTATTGCGTACACTAGATAATCCCGTTATGGTATTAAAAGATATCGATGGTATTAAAAATATGCTTGACCTCTGTAAAAACACAGGAGTTAAACGGGTTTTTTACTCTTCTTCATCGGAAGTGTATGGAGAGCCGGTAGTGTTGCCGCAGCATGAAGTAACTACCCCGCTCAACTCAAGACTACCATATGCTGTGGTAAAAAATATCGGCGAAGCTTATTGCCGATCCTATCATCAGGAATATGGATTGGATTTTACCATTTTTAGATTTTTCAATACCTATGGGCCAAAACAAAGTCAGGACTTTGTAATGTCAAAATTTTTGAATGCTGCTTTATCCGACAAAGATATAACCTTGTATGGCGACGGAAGTCAATCCCGTACCTTTTGCTATATAGACGATAATATTGATGCCTGCCTGAAGACCTTGTTTGACGAAAGTTACAAAAATGACGTTTACAATATTGGCTCAGATCTGGTAATCAGTATCAAAGAATTAGCGGAAACAATTATTGAAATAACAGGCTCTCAATCAAAAATCGTTTATCTGCCACCATTGCGCGATGGGGATATGACGCGCCGGCAACCAGACAACAGTAAAATGCGTGAATTATTAAACAGAGATTTGTTACCCTACAAAGAAGGGATAAAAAGAATACTGGAAAACTGGAAAAAATAACTTTGCATGTGTGGAATATTTGGTGCCTTTGCTAAGGACGGTGTAAACGAAATTTTAATGAAGTCATCTACAGATGCACTTCTTCACCGGGGACCCGATGCCGGAGGATATTATGTTTCAGATAATAAAAAATTATTTCTTGGGCATCGCCGCCTGAGTATTATAGATGTTTCCGACGGTGCTAATCAGCCAATGCATTCTGCAGATATGCGATACATCATTATATACAATGGAGAGGTATATAATTTTAATGAATTAAAAAATAAATTACCAGGCTTTGCTTGGAAAACAACCGGGGACACAGAGGTCATTCTTGAACTATTTGCAAAATATGGTGCAGAAAGTTTTTCCTGGCTGAATGGTATTTTTGCCTTTTCTGTCTATGATACTGTTGCAGACAAACTCTGGCTTTGCCGGGACCAGCTAGGGATAAAGCCTTTGTTTATTCAGCGCAATAAGGGACATTTGATTGTTGCATCCGAATTAAAAGCTATTCTTGCCGCAAATAAAGACGACACCAGTAGTTCAGCTTTTATTATCAGTAAGACTGCAGTTGCCAATTTTCTTCATCTTGGCTACATTCCCGAACCATTAACAATTTATCGGGGCATCAAAAAGTTTCCGGCTGGTAATTATGCTGTGTTGGACCTTCAATCTGAAGCCTGGACAAGGCAGCAATATTGGTCCGCAAAGGATTACTATTTAACCCGGCCAATAGCAGACGAAGCAATAGTGTCGCAACAATACAAAGAAAAGTTATTTGCAGCCGTCGATAGGCAAATGATTAGTGACGTCCCGTTAGGTACATTTTTGAGTGGAGGAATAGACTCTAGCTTGGTAACAGCAGTCGCCACTAAAGTAAGTGCCAAAAAGGTAAAGACTTTTAGTATAGGATTTGAAGATGACCATCTGGACGAATCTAAATATGCCGAGCAAGTAGCCCGGCATCTGAATACAGAGCACCATACCTTCAAGATTAAAATGGAGGATATCCTTGAGCTTATTCCGGATTTTATAAATGTTTATGACGAACCCTTTGCCGATTCTTCAGCATTTCCAACGATGTTGGTTTCCAAATTGGCCAAAGAAAAAGTAACTGTGACCCTTTCCGGAGATGGTGGTGACGAGTTTTTTCAGGGCTATGGGATGTACAATTGGGCCAAGCGCCTTAGCGACCCCAAATTGCAGCTTATGCGCAAACCATTATATGTGGCCAGCAAGCTGATGAGTGAAAGATATGAAAGAGCAGGCAGGGTTTTTAATTTCCAATCGCTAAAAAGAATTCCGAGCCACATTTTTTCGCAGGAGCAATACTTGTTTAGTGAGCAGGAGTTGCGCAAGCTGCTCGTAAAAAAAGATTTCGATTTTAATGAGTTAAATAGGCTGCCCGACCTAGGTTCTGCACAAGAAAAACAGGCTTTCTGGGATGTGGAGCATTATCTCAAAGATGATTTGCTGGTAAAAGTCGATAGAGCCAGTATGCATTACTCTTTGGAAACAAGGGTGCCACTGCTGGATAAAGAACTAGTAGAATTTTCATTAAACGTACCTTTATCGTTAAAGGTGCATCCTGAATACGGAACGAAATATTTAATGAAAAAGACCCTTTATGAAATGGTTCCTTCAGCAATCTTTGATCGACCTAAGAAAGGTTTTTCAATACCCCTGAATAGATGGCTTGCCAATGAGTTGAAACCTTTATTGGATAAGTACCTCAATAAGCAAAAAGTAGAATTTGCCGGTTTGGTAGAATATAAAACAGTAAACAATTTAATGGAGCAATATCTTGGAGGAAAAAAATTTCTTTACAACCGGATATGGGCGCTCCTTGTCTTACATTGGTGGTACTATAGCCATAATCAGAAAAACACGCTAGGTCAGCAATATTAACAGATTACTTCTCACTTACTAATGTTTAAGGAAGCTGTAGCCATTAATAAAACCAACAAGCGCTAGCTAATGTTTAGGGGTATACTTTGCACCCGCAAATTTCAATTGAAATCCGTGTTTAATCTGTGTTTAATGGACGGTATTACTTTCGCAGCAAAAAAATCCAAAAACAAATAATTATACCTAATATAGCCGGTAGCTTTTGATGAATAGCATTTAATCTTAACGAATTAGGTTCTTCATTTAACTCTCCTTTTTTTAGCCGCCTATAGTTTTTGGCATAGTGTTTCGAAATTCGAATCGTATTTATAGATTTTAAAAGATAAGTTTGCAAGGAAACCAGTATTTAAAATAACCAATGAGTACCAATGCCAATATTCTTTACATATCCTACGATGGGATGACAGACCCGCTCGGGCAAAGTCAGGTGCTACCGTATTTAGCAGGATTATCTGCTATGGGTTACAAAATTACGCTGCTCAGTTGCGAAAAAACTGAACGATGGCATCACAAAGAAACAGTTCAGGCCATTTGCACCAAGCATCATATCAATTGGCAGCCGATAATGTATACCCGGAAACCACCGGTTATTTCTACAATCAAGGATGTGCGAAAAATGAAAAAAATCGCACAGTCTTTACACCAAAAAATTTCTTTTGATCTTGTTCACTGCCGTAGCTATATCTCGGGTCTGGTTGGTCAATGGATGAAGCGAAAATTTGGCCTTCCATTTATCTTTGATATGCGGGGCTTTTGGGCTAATGAAAGAGTGGATGGTGGTTTATGGAACCTTGGGAATCCATTATACAAAAGGGTTTATAACTATTTTAAAAATAAAGAAAAGCATTTTTTAAATCAATCAGCCGCAGTTGTTTCTCTTACTTATGCTGCAAAAGACGAAATAGAAGGTTGGGGAATCCCGCATTCCCCCATCACAGTCATACCTTGCTGCGTCGATACAAAATTATTTAACCCCGAAACCTTGAAACCTGAGCAGGTAGCTGCTCTCAGACGTAAAGCTGATTTGCCTTCCAATAAAATGGTAGTAGGTTATGTCGGTTCATTAGGTACCTGGTATTTACTGAATGAAATGCTTGCATTCTTCAAGTTCTGGTTGAAAGATCATCCGGATTCTATTTTGTTTTTTGTGACAAACGAACCCAAGCAAATGATTCAGGACGCAGCTAAAAAGCACCGCATCAGTTTTGAGAATATACGTTTGATTGCAGGAAACAGAAATGAAATGCCCTACTATATTTCTTTGATGGACTTCGGATTGTTTTTTATTAAAAATGCTTATTCCAAAAAAGCTTCTTCTCCCGTAAAGCAGGGAGAGCTGATGGCAATGGGTGTGCCGGTAATTTGCAATTCAGGAGTAGGAGATTCCGACTTTATTATCAATAAATACCGTTCAGGAGAATTGGTGCACAGCTTTGATGAAGCAGGTTTTGCCGCTTCTATCGCAAACTTGAAATCAGATATAAATCATCCTGTCGAAATAAGAAATGGCGCCAAGGATTATTTTGATTTGCAAAAAGGGATTAATGCTTATGCAGCTTTGTATGAGTCGGTCATTACTCCTGCAGTCAATAAAGTTAAATGAGTTAAACAGATTAAATTAGCTTAGCAATTGCCTTCTTTACCTCATTAACCTTTTACTACAACGCTCCAGGCTTGCGCTTTTTCAGCAAACATTGCTTTAGTTTGCGTCCACGTGTCTTTAAAAAATTCTGAAAACCGATATTGGTTCAGATGATGTTCGCTTGCCCATATACTGTGGGTAAAAAAGATATTCGGATGATTGATATCTTGCCAGAGTTCTAAAAATTCACATCCTTCAAAACGCTTTATTGTGGCTTTTCTTTCCTCAAAAAATTGCTGAAACACAGTTATGTATTGAGGGTCAAACGTCATTTGTACAATACGTTTTATCATTCAAAGAATATTTTTACAGAAGAATAAAATTGTTGATGTTCGGAATAGGTGGCAAAGCCGAGCAGTTTAGCAGCAGGACTGTTATTGATCGCAATTTCCAGGTAGCCAGACTTATTAAATCTGCAAATCACTTCTCCTTCATTTACCATTCCCGGATGATGACTAAGCGAGGTAATATTCCCTGAACCTGCCAGGTCAATTCTGAAATTCCGGTTGTTTCTCAAAGTCTCAAAGTAATCCTTTTGCATATTTACCACCACATTGCCATTATAAGCAATGTGCAAAATCTGACAATCAACCCAATTGTCTGCAACCACCGGCGCAGGCATTTTCTTTTGTTTGATAGGATCTAAGGCAAAAGAAGGGAAACCAAGTTCTTCTGGTTTTTGGGTTGCCAGTTCATTCGCAATTGTTGCACATTTTATTTGCCAATCCCGGAATGTTTGTTCCGGATTTTCCCATTCATAACACTGCCATAGCCCAAGATTTTCTATTCCCAGCGCAAGCGGTAAAATCCCATTGTTTGGTGCCAGGAAATAATGCCCGTTCTTTTCGCAAAGAACCAATGAAGGTGTTTTAGAATGATAAACGCCCACATGCACGATATGACAGGTTCCCTCCGGAAATTCCTGGTAAGAAGAAGCCAATAGGTAGGCTGCTTCGGTTAGATACTTACCTGAAGCAAGATGCGTTATTTCCAACACTTTCGCACCAGGATTGCGCAAGGCAATGATGCTTGTGGCAATAGCCGCTGAAGCATCTCTTTGTCCAAAATCTGAAAGTAGGGTAATGAAGCGCATGGAGTAATTTGCAAAGGTAAAAGGAATTACCAAATTGTCTCCATCTCTTTGGCTTTATATCAACATTTAGTTACGTTTTTTATCAACTCATCAATTTACCTTTGCAACATGAAAACCTTAAGAGAACATACATTACCTGAATTGGAAGAATTAATGCTGAGCTGGGGCGAACCCAAGTTTCGGGCAAAACAGGTGTATGAGTGGATTTGGGATAAGTATACCAATGACATAGCAGAGATGAGTAATCTGTCTAAAGCTTTGCGGGAAAAGCTTTCTGCGCATTTTTCGCTAAATACTGTGAGTATAGATGAAGTACAGACCAGCAGTGATGGTACCATTAAAAGCCGTTTTAAGCTGCACGATAAGCACTTTATTGAAGGAGTACTCATCCCGACCGAAAAGCGCACCACCG
The DNA here is from genome assembly GCA_002482815.1 of Bacteroidetes bacterium UBA7688. GTDB lineage: Bacteria > Bacteroidota > Bacteroidia > Chitinophagales > Chitinophagaceae > Rurimicrobium. The sequence continues at coordinate 5,196 of DLGS01000355.1, read as the reverse complement.
CCTGTGTTTCCAGTCAGGTTGGCTGCTCACTCACCTGCAAATTCTGTGCTACAGGATATATGAAACGCCTTCGAAATCTGGAAGCTCAGGAAATTGTAGACGAAGTGATGCTGATAAATGAGCAATCTCAAAAAACTTATGGTAAGAAACTGACGAATATTGTTTTTATGGGTATGGGTGAACCTTTGCTCAACTATAAAAATGTAATGAAGGCGATTGAGCAAATTACAAGCCCTGAAGGGATGGCGATGAGCCCGCGCCGTATTACTTTATCAACGGCCGGAGTGGCTAAAATGATTAAACAACTGGGAGACGACCAAACGAAAGTTAAGCTGGCACTAAGTCTTCACGCAGCTAATGATATCAAGCGCAATGAAATTATGCCGATTAACGAAACCAATAATCTGGCAGCAATCATCGAAGCCCTTAATTATTTCTATAAATGCACCAAAACACAGGTGACGTTTGAGTATATCCTGTTCAAAGGATTTAATGACAGCAAAAAGGATGCTGATGATTTGATTAAAATCTATCGTCAGGTTCCTTGTGATCTGGTCAATGTGATTGAATATAATCCAATTGATAATGCGGATTTTGAGAAACCAGACGAACAGGTGACAGATGAGTTTATGGCGTACTTAACAGCTCATAAAGTCAATACCCGCCTGCGTCACAGCCGCGGAAAAGATATTGATGCCGCCTGTGGTCAATTGGCAAATGTTAATCTGCGCAAATTGGATGAACAATTAGGCGGAAAGGCTGAAGCTTAATGGGATGGCCTGATATCAATCACTTTCATTTGAAGTTTGGTTACGCCATTGAATTCATTTTCATCAAGGGTGTACACAATATCAAAAGCTCCGGGACTGGTATAGCGAAACTTTTCCGCCATCTTAAAGCCAATTCCATCTATTACAATTCCACGGCCGTTGGTTACTACAAACTTGATGTGCTGTTCTTTTACAATGCGTGAATTTCCCTGGTAATCCATCACATTCCTTGTGCAAAAAACCGGGCGCATATTATTTGGCCCGAATGGCTCAAACTGCTTAATGATATTGTAAAAGGCAGGCTTAATATCTTCAAGCTCTATTTCTGCGTCAATTTCGATTTCCGGTGTCAGCATATGAGGAGCAATCGTTTCGGATACTACTTGCTCAAAACGGTCTACAAAAAGCTGAAAATTTTCAGGCTTCATTGTAATGCCAGCTGCATAAAAGTGGCCGCCATAGTTTTCCAGTAAATCCCTGCATTCATGAATGGCTTCGTAAACGTTAAATCCCATGACTGATCTGGCGGAACCGGAAACTTTTCCATTGCTGTGCGCCAGTACTATGGTAGGGCGATAACAATAGTCAATCAGGCGGCTGGCCACAATTCCCACCACACCTTTATGCCAATGTTCTTTGTATAGAACGGTCGATTTTTTTGTTCCAAGTAAAGCATCATTTTCAAGAATATTCAATGCTTCTTCGGTAATATTTTTATCCACTTCCTTTCGGTCGGTATTGTCCGACATCAATTCGGCAGCGAGGGCAATAATATTTTCCGGATCTTTTTCAATAAATAAATCCACAGCTTTTTTGGCATCATCCATTCTGCCGGCAGCATTAATTTTGGGGCCAATGGCAAAAACCAAATCCGATAAAGTAATGTTCTTTATTAATCCTGAAATATTCTTAAGTGTCTTAATAGACAATGAAGGATTTTCATTAGCCATTTTAATGCCAAAGTAAGCCAGGATACGGTTTTCGCCATCTACCGGTACAATATCAGCAGCAATACTGGTGGCCACAAGATCAAGGTATATAGTTGTTGTTTCCTGCGGTAATTCCCATTCCTGCGCCAGTGCACAAATCAGTTTATAACCAATTCCGCAACCGCTCAGTTCTTTAAACGGATAATTGCAATCACTTTGTTTTGGGTTTAATATGGCAAAAGCTGGTGGAAGAACAGCATCTGGAGTGTGATGGTCGCAAACGATGACATCAATGCCGTTTTCTTTTGCGTATCCAATCAGTTCAGCTGATTTGATGCCGCAATCCAACGTAATCATCAAAGTATATCCATTGGCAATTGCAAAATCAATTCCTTGTTTGGATACACCATAGCCTTCGCGGTAACGATGGGGTATATAAAATGACAGCTGACCCTGGTATCGCTCTCGTAAAAAGGAATACATCACCGCAACAGAAGTGGTGCCGTCTACATCATAATCGCCATAAACCATAATGCGTTCGTTCCACTCGATGGCGTCGCTGATTCGGCTTACCGCTTCCCGCATTCCTTTCATCAGAAAAGGATCGTGGAGAAAGCTCATTTCAGGCCGAAAGAAATTCTTTGCAGATTCATAGTCCTGAATGCCACGCAAAGCCAAAAGCCTGCACAATGCGGGATGAATTTTTAATCCATCCCGTAATGTTTCAATAGTATTTTTATCAGCCGGTTTTAAAGCCCAGCGCTTATTTATTTGTTGTAGTGCCAAAATCTAATTGTTGTACCGACGCGTAATATTCTTTAATCCAAACACCCAATTGATTTCGGAAATTCTCTGTATTAATCAGCTGATCAAAATTACCAACATTCATCACCTTTGCCAGCAGTTCATCCTGGGCTTTGATACAATGCATAACGGTATCGTAAGGTGTGTGACTGAAAGATACCATTTCATATACAGAAATGAATTCTTCAGGAAATAATTTTCCCAGTTCTTTTTCTATTTTTTTTCTTTCGAGGAATGATGGGTCAGCAACTTTGTCGCGCATTTCTACAAAATTCATCAATGCCAGTTCACCTACGGCATCGCCATTTGGTTTGCGCTTAAGCTCATATTCGCTCAATATTTTTTCCCAGTTTTCACCATGTTTTTCCAACAAACCATTTAGGATAGTGCAATCTTCAAAACCTGCATTCATGCCTTGTCCGTAAAAAGGAACTATTGCATGGGCTGCATCTCCGATTAAGGCACTTTTGTCTCCAAAATGCCATGGGAAAATCCGGGTAGTAATTAAGGATGCGGTTGGATTGTTAATAAAATCGTCAACCATTGTTGGCGACAGGGCTAATGCATCCGGGAAGGTACTTTGTAAAAAGGCTGTAATGTCTTCGCGTGTTTGCAAAGAGGCAAATGAAGGAGCTCCTTCGAACGGGAAGAATAAGGTACAGGTAAAACTGCCATCAATATTTGGCAGGGCAATCAACATATAATTATGTCTTGGCCAGATATGCAGTGCTTCTTTTTCTATTAGAAAACCACCTGCTGCCGAAGCAGGAATGGTCAGCTCTTTGTAACCGTGTTCAAGATAGTTCTGAGAGGCATTCACACGATCTCCATAGACATAGCTACCGCGCAAGGCAGAAAAAGCACCGTCTGCGCCAAACAATAAATCAGCCGTTATTTTTTTCTCTGTTCCCAACACATCAAATGTCATTTCGTTGGTAGCAAGGTTAACGTGCGTGCATCGGTGGTCGAAATGAATATTGACACCATGTTGTTCTGCCACATCCATTAGTTTGCGGTTTAGTTCACCCCGGCTAACTGAATAAATAGCTTCGTTATTTTTACCATATTGCTGGTAGGCAGAACTGCCGTCCGGCATATGCAAACTTCGGCCGTACATTGGTATAGCAATGGGTTCAATATCCTGTTTAATGCCAGCCATTTCCAATGCATTCCAGCCACGGAGGCTTACCGCCAGATTAATGGAACGTCCTGCATATCCTGCAGCTTTGCGCATGTCCGCGCGGCGTTCATAAATCGATACTTCATATCCTTTTTTGCGCAGGATAACCGCGAGTAAAGAACCCACCAGTCCGGCACCTAATATCGTTATTGCTCTTGGCATATTTACTTTTTCTGTTTGGCTACAAATGTAAAAGACAATTCGCTAATTAGGTAATAGAATATTGGTGCTCATTCAATTGATGTTCACCACACTAAAGGAGGTCATGCCGGAAAATTAAAAATGGCCGTTTCTATTCAATAGAAACAGCCATTTTTGTGGAGAAATATTTTGATACTATTTGGCAGTGTAGGTAGCCGTATTTACAATGGTCGGGCCTCCAACAGTTGTTGTATATTGAAGTTTTAAAGTCGTTGTTGAGGCTTCTAAAATGGAGAAAGTTAATTCGGTTACACCTACAGAAGCACCGCTCGTAAGCCCTTTTACATATAATTCTTTATCTCCGCTCCTTAATTCCCAGGTTCCCATAACTGAGGTTTGAGGGTCGCTCGCATTACATTTAGAATCACCTTCATCTATCTCATTTGTTTTATCCGATTTCATTGTCCATAAATTGTCTTTCTGACATGTGGATAATGCGGAATAACCATCAAATGTTGTACCCATATAAACATAGGTTTGAGCAGATAATTGCCATTTTTTATCAGCAATCGCTGTGAAGGTGGTTGAGGTAGTTTTTTTGTCATCTTTTTTGCACGCAGTGAAAAGGGCCAGACAGGTCAAAATAGAAAAAGTGATTTTTTTCATTTATTAAGCTTTGTTTTATTTTAAGCCCGCTAAAATAATCAATATCAGATGAATTAATTCATATAAAAATAAATTTTAAAAATTTGGTTTTAAGAATTTTTAAAATTCTTAATTTAATTTATGAACCAGTATCGAATGACTGAATTAGTAAAACCAGGATTTTACTTTATTGTTTCATTTTTTCAGAGATTTCCCAAAATAATTTATTCATACAAACATTTGGACAATTCTCTATCAATGATTACTTTTCGATGTCTAATACTTTAATATGTCAAAATATTTTTACCTGATTACTTTTTTATGCTTAGGATTTACCATTCCGGCAAAAGCGCAAATTGATTCTGTCATTGGGATAAAAGCACCCAAAAGCATAAGCCGCAACAACAAGAAACTTGCACATTTTTTATGCGACACAGTTGAAGGAGATTCACGGAAAGTGAATGCCATTTATAATTGGGTAACGCACAACATAAAATATGATGTAAAGGCAATGCAAAAGGGTGATCTGAAACGGCCAACTACAAAACAAATTCTCAAAAAGAAGAAGGCATTGTGTGATGGATATGCTGAACTATTCAGCGAACTCTGCAATGAAGTGGGTGTCAGGGCACTTGTTGTAGATGGTTACGCCCGCGACTGGATGTTTGATGATGGCGATAAATTTTATACGCCCAGACATGCCTGGAACGCTGTAGCGATAGGTAAT
>DLGS01000228.1 GCA_002482815.1 Bacteroidetes bacterium UBA7688 | reverse complement strand
ACAGTCGCTACGTACACTGTCACCAGTATTCCTGTTGCAAGCCATGGTGCCATTACTTATTGTATAACACCTGGTCCTGGTTGCGCTACCTCTCCTGTTACTGCAGGACTGGTATTGACTCCGGCTCAGGCAGGCAGTCTGGTGTTCACGCCGGATGTAAATTTCACCGGTATTGCTACTTTCAACTATATCAATACGGATGACAGCGGCAATACCAGCAATACCGCAACGGTTACCATCCCGGTAAACAACAATCCTCCTGTTGCCACCAATATCAATAATACTGGTATTAACCGCTCTTCACCTGCTGTAACCCTTAATCCATTGGCATCAACTGATGGTGACGGAACCGTGGTAAGTTACAAAATCCTTACAGTGCCAACCGTTAATCAGGGGTCGCTGAGGCTTTGTACCACACCTCCGGCAACAGGATGTACTGATGTTACACCAGGCCAGGTTATCCAGCCGGCAGATATTGGTAAGCTGAGCTTTACACCAAATGCCTTTGCACAGACGCCGGTTGTTAGTTTCCTGTATTCCACAACAGACAACAGTGGAAATCTCAGCAATATTGCAGCAGTAAACATCCCGCTTTTAGATGCATTTGAACTTCCAATGGATTTAATCAGCTTTACGGCCACGAAACAAAATATCAATGCCCTGATAGCCTGGAAAATCGGAGTAGAAGAGGCAGGCGATATATATACATTAGAGCATAGCCCGAATGCAAGCAACTGGAAAACGATTAATGTTCAGAACGCGAAGAACACAAGCGGGGTAAATCACCTTTACGACTTCCTGCATCTGAACGTTCCTTCCGGCAAAAATTTCTACCGCCTGAAAGTGCAGAATATTAGCAATGCTGTTGCTTACAGTCCGGTTCGTATGCTCAATTTTGATGGTAGTACTGCAGCGGGTGTGTTCATTCAACCCAACCCTGTTGCAGACAAACTTTACATCAGTTCTTCTGACGAATCCGTAATCAGTAAAGTGGTTATTCGCGATCTGAGCGGCAGAAAAATCAATGAATACAAGGGCTTGAACTCCGGTTCGTTTATTGATCTGTCATCACTTAATGCTGGACTTTATATTATTAATGTCACCGGCAATAATGGTAAAGAAGAAATCTTCAAAGTGACGAAAAGTAAATAATCCATAATGACTACTTAAAGAAAGAGGCCGGAAAATTTTCCGGCCTCTTTCTTCTTTTCAACGATCAACTAACAAACAAAATCAATTGTGAATTTAAGCGGGGTTCTATAAATAAAATGTTCTTCTTTTTGGAAGCGATATTTTCGATCTATTCTGATTCTGCCGCAGCTTCATAATTCACTTCGCTTTCGGCTATCTCTGTAAGCGAGATGTCAGCTGTTTTTTCTTCCTGAAGCGTCTCTGCTAAAATAGCGGCTACATCTTCAAGTCCAAGTGTTTTGGCCAATTGCACAAGCGCACCATAGGTAGCAATTTCATAATGCTCTACTTTTTGCGAAGCCAGGATAATCCCCACGTCTCTTGTAGCGGTGCCATCTTCCGTATCTTCCACAATGCTTTCTCCTTCTGAGATCAGGCCTTCCATAGCATCGCATTTTTTCGCTTGCGGTTTTTTATCCAGCAATCCAAAAACTTCTTCGAGGCGGCTCACATGTATTTTAGTTTCTTCCACGTGTTTGCCGATCGCTTCTGCCAATGCAGCAGTTGTACAGGCTTTTTTCATTTTTGGTAATGCTTTTACCAAATTTTTTTCTGCCCAGTAAATATCTTTGATCTCGTCAACAAATAATTTCAGTAAGGCAGAATGTTCTTTCAGCGTTCCATTGTCGTTTTGTTTGGAAGCCGGCTTTGAAGCTGCTTTTTTCGGGGCGGTTTTTGTGCTTGCCATAAGATAAGTTTTAAATTTTGTTTTTGGATTAAACAGGATGTAAAGGAACAATAAGTCTGGTGGCATGCTTTTATATCCTGAAGCTAAAACTTTGTATTATTTTAAGCCATGAAAAAAGCCGTTTCAGCTATTGAAACGGCTTTTGATAAATGAGTCTGTAAAACCTTAGAAGTAGAAACCAAGGCGAATAGCAAAATTATTCAGTCTTGTGTTGCCATCTTTAAATTGAGGTAACTTATCAAACGTAGTGGGGTCTGTAATATTTGGTGCAAAACCATTATTGAAAAACAATCCAACATAGGCATCCAGCTTAGGTCCTATCGAATATTGCATACCACCACCCACATTCATTTGAAAAACGATGGGTGCGATAGAAGTTATTTTGCCGGTGATTTTTTCTTTTTCACCGGTAGTAAAAGTAGTGTCTGCCATAGCATTCCGCTCCTGTACAATCTCGTAAGTAAATTTCTTACTGATATTAAAACCAATAGTCAAACCGGCCTGTCCAAAAAAGCAAACTTTACCAATGCGATCCGTTTTCAGTTTGAGTGCCAGCGGAACCTCCAGGTATTGAAGCGTATAATCCACACTCGTTTTATTTGCCCACAGATAGTCAGCTTTAGGGTTTTCGGTTTCAATTTTTCCACCGGTGCTGTTTACCTGCAAACCCAGGGCAATGGCATAATTGGACGTGAAATTATAGTCACCCATTAATCCATACATAAATCCGATTTTACTACCACCATTCTTTTGCGTCTGATCGCCGTCTTTAGCGGCCGAGGGGCGCATCCAGCTCATAGTTGGTGCTACAAAAACACCAAATCTCAATTTGTTCAGTTTTTCGCTGGAGGATTCGGAAGTGGAAACTGCTTCATCCTGTGCATTTACATTCAGAGCAAGGATGCTTAGTGCCAATACTGATAATAATCGTCTTTTCATAAATCGTCTTGTTTTAATTTGTTGATATGTCTTTAGTATCCAAAAATTGTACCACAAACTCTTGTGTTGTACTTACTTTTGCGACAAAACTAATTAATCTCAGCTCAATTATGCGAACAAATCCTTTTTTTAAGACATCGGTGAAAAGCTTATTGGCCTTCTGTTCTGTTCTTATTTTACTATTGGCATCCTGCAAAGGTTCAGAAGAAAAGCAACCGGATGTTTCGGCTGTTAAAATTAAAATGGACAGCCGCCGCCTGGATTTTGATTTGAAAAAACTGGACACCAACCAGCTGGCGGTGGGCCTGGCAGAACTGAACAAACAATATCCTGATTTTCTGAGTTTTTATCTGGATACCCTGATGGGATTGAACATCAACGGCAATTTCAGCGACACCAGCCGTGCTATCAACGAAGGTTTGCGCAGTTTCCTGACCTATAAGGATTACGTTGACTTGTTTGATACCGTAAAAACGCATTATCCCAATACAGAAGCTGTTGAAGCTGACCTCATCAAAGGTTTCCAGTATATGCAGCATTATTATCCGCAATTCAAAACGCCGCGCCTTGTTTATTTTGTATCCGGCCTTGGCAACTGGGGTGTGGTGAGTTACGAGGGTGTATTGGGAATAGGTCTTGATATGTTTTTAGGTGAAAAATATCCTTTTTATGCCTCTGTAGGTCAGCCGGATTATATGTACATCAATTTCCGCCGGGAATCTATCGCTCCTTCTGTTTTCAATACAATTTACAACGATTTTCATCCTTTTGAAGACGAAGATAAAACCCTGCTGGAAATGATGATTCAAAAAGGAAAGCAACAATATTTTGTTGAAAAAATGCTGCCATTTGTAAGTCTTGAAGACAGGATAGGGTATACCAAAGCACAATTGGAATGGTGCAACAAAAACGAAGCGATGATTTATAATTTCTTCCTGGATAACAATCTGATGTTTGAAAAAAACTGGGCTAAAATGCGCCGTTTTGTTATCTACGGACCGAATACTTCCGGTATGCCTGCGGAAAGTCCTGGTAATATCGGCACCTGGCTTGGTCTTCAAATTGTAAAAGCTTATGCGAAAGAAAATCAGGGTATGACGCTTGAGCAGATTTTTGAAGATAAAAATGTGGAACAGTTTTTACGTAAAGCCAAATACAAACCAAAAAAATAAAAAATTTATTAAAAATTATGATAAGAAAGTACGCTGCTATTTTATTGTTTTCAAGTGTTAGTGCCGGTGCACAGGTTATTAAAGATGCCGATCAGGCAAAACCAGCACTGACCTATTATGCTCAGCAGGATTCCAGCCATTGGACCTACGGCGGTGTTTTTAATCTGGGTGGCAATCAGGGATTGCTGCACAATTGGGGTGCCGGTGGTGAATTGGCTTCCTTTACAGTCAATGGAATTTTCAACGGTTTTGCAACTTATGCGAAAGGAAAAAATGTCTGGGCGAATAACCTTGACCTGAACTATGGATTGAATTATGCTTATTCGTATAGTTTTGTTCCGCGCAAAACGGATGACCGTATTGACTTTACCTCACGTTACGGAAAGAAAACATCGGACAGTTCTGAATTCTATTTCACAGGATTGTTCAACTTCAAATCCCAGTTTACCAAAGGTTTTGATTATGCCATTCCGGATTGGCAAAAAAGACCGACATCGAATCTTTTTTCACCAGCCTATTTTACCCTGGCTCCTGGTATGGAATACCGTAAAGGCAATCATTTCAGTTTGTTTGTTTCTCCTTTGGCAGCCAGGTTGACCATCGCTGACACAGCCTATACAAATCTTACTCCGCAAGGCGCATTTGGTGTGCCTAACGGAAAAACCAGTCGCTTCGAGTTTGGTGCTTATATGTCTGCCCGCTATTTTGTAGATCTCAGCAAAACAATCAGTTTCCGCACCAGGCTGGATTTATATAGCAATTACCTCGCAAAAGATGTAAAGGATACAAACGGTATAGTGGTTCGCAAAGACAATCCGGGAAATATCACCATGCTTTCGGATAATTTGTTGAGCTTTAAATTCACCAAACATGTGACCGTTTCGCTTGGTCTGGTGATGATTTATGACAATGCAGTGCCCTATATCAGCACCTACACCGACGCTTCGGGCGTAGTGCAGGAAAAACCAGAGCCAATCAAAGGTCTGGGTTGGATGCAAATCCGTCAGAATCTGCAATTTGGGGTAGAATATAAATTAGGAAAGATTAAAAAATAAAGCACAATAGTTTAGTAAGCTTATTTCAAATAAATTTGCCGGCACCGATAGCTTATTTCGTGTCGGCAAATTTTTTTTCAGACTTTTTCAGTAACAGCAATGGCCGAAACTTACCAGATAAAATTACCACAGTTCGAAGGCCCCTTCGATTTGTTGTTGTTCTTTATTGAGCGCGATGAGCTGGATATTTATAACATCCCCATCTTTAAGCTTACAACTGATTTTCTTGCTTATATCAACCATACCGAAATCCTGGATATTGAACTGGCCAGCGAATTCATCCTTTTTGTATCCACGCTGATGCGGATTAAAGCAAAAATGCTGCTGCCGCGCAGAGAGGTGGATGTGCATGGAAATGAGATTGACCCCCGCCAGGAACTGGTCGATAAAATCCTTGAATACAAACGCTACAAAGAAGCATCAGCAGAAATGGTATTGATGGAGGCCGAAAGACAATTACACCAAAAACGGGGAAATATTCGCGCCGAACTGGAAGCACTGAGTGATGAATATAGCGAAGGAACAGAAATACAGACTGTGTCGCTGTTCAAGCTGATGTCATCTTTCGAGCGGACGATGAAAAAGTTTGCTGAGCGAAACAATAAACCACAGCATGTGGTGGTAAAATATAATTACAGCCTGGAAAGCCAGCGTGCATTCCTGTTGCAATGGATGAAAGACCAGATCAAAGTGCCCTTTGAAACTTTGTATGCACAATGTGAAAACCGCATTCATGCCATTTTCACTTTCCTGGCGATGTTGGAACTGATACAGCAAAAGCAATTCAATATCCTCATCGGTAACGGCCGGAATAATTTTATTATTGAATGGAACCCCCACAAAGATGACGAGCATGTAGAAGACAATGGAGAAACTCCGCAAGCTGAACCAGAGCCAAACAACAATTAAAATGAACATCAAACCAATCCCTGAGCTTAAACTTGTTTTTTTTGGAACACCTGATTTTGCGGTAGCTTCCCTTGCTGCATTGGTGAAGGCAGGATTGAATGTTGTGGCCGTTGTAACCGCTCCGGATAAACCATCGGGCAGGGGATTGCAAATGCACAGCACACCTGTAAAACAATTTGCAGAGGCCAACCATATTCCTGTGCTTCAACCGGAAAAGCTTAAGAACCCTGAGTTTTTGCAGGCCTTGAAAGACCTGAATGCTGACCTGCATATTGTAGTGGCGTTCAGAATGTTACCGGTAGCTGTTTGGGATATGCCACCGATGGGAACCATCAATGTTCATGGGTCCTTGTTGCCGCAATATCGTGGTGCAGCGCCGATTAACTGGGCTATCATTAATGGAGCAACAGAAACCGGTGTAACCACTTTTAAATTAAAACACGAGATTGATACGGGTAATATATTGTTGCGCCACAAAGTAGCCATCACTCCAGGTGATAATGCCGGAACAGTTCACGACAAGTTGATGCATGCCGGTGCAGCCCTGCTGGTTGAAACAGTTTATGGATTATCTCAGCAAACGCTGAATGAAATTCCGCAGGATTCTATTGCGGAAGAGTTGAAGCATGCGCCCAAGATTTTTAAAGAGGACATGCGTATCGACTGGAATAAAAGTGCAATTGATGTACTGAATCTGGTCCGTGGGCTTTCCCCTTACCCGGCTGCGTTCACAGAGCTTGAGGGCAAAAATATCAAAGTATTTCAGGCATCTGTTACAGCCGCTAAGCCTGACTTAAATGCAGGCAATTATACGACAGACCATAAAACTTTCCTGCGTTTTGCAGCAAAAGACGCCTGGGTAAATATCCTTGAACTGCAACAGGAAGGAAAAAAAAGGATGGACATCGAAGCCTTTTTACGGGGATTCCGTAAAGCTTAGGATTTACCGGCATTTTCCTGAACCGACTGGTGGCCGGTTTCGATTTCTACCTGTCGGGTAGTTACAGCATAATCGTTGGGGTGAATCTCGTCACCAAAGCGCACCGCATAAGCTTTGGTAAATTCTGCCCCCAGGTATAAGATGATAGAAGAATAGTAAACCCACACCAGCAATATAACTAAGG
>DLGS01000103.1 GCA_002482815.1 Bacteroidetes bacterium UBA7688 | reverse complement strand
GACCTGCTGGACCATGTACAATCGCAGGATGTGGTGACCTTCACGGGTTCTGCCAGTACAGGGCTGATGCTGAAATCGGGCAAACAAATATTGGCAGAGAGTGTTCCGTTTACCATGGAAGCCGATTCGCTGAACTGTATGGTGTTGGGCGAAGATGTCACGCCGGATATGCCGGAGTGGGACATTTTTGTGAAAGAAGTGCGCAAAGAAATGACCACCAAAGCAGGACAAAAATGTACCGCAGTGCGCAGGATTTTTGTCCCTGAAAATAAAATAGAAGAAATGCAGGCTGCGCTGAGCAAGGCTTTGGCGCAAACCACCATCGGCAACCCGCTGAACGATAAAGTACGCATGGGTTCGCTGGCCGGCAAAACACAACAAAAAGAAGTGATGGAGCAGGTGCAGAAATTGCTAGCTTCCTCGCAACTGGTATACGGTGCGCTGGACAGTGTTGAACTGATTGATGCCGATTCCAACAAAGGCGCTTTTATGAGTCCTTTGTTGCTGCGCAACGAAAATCCGTTTATCGAAACCGCCACTCACGAAGTGGAAGCCTTTGGGCCGGTGTCGACTATTATGCCGTATAAAAACCTGGATGAAGCCATTGCCCTGGCCAAACTGGGCAAAGGTTCTTTGTGCAGTTCTATCATCACCGCCAGCGGAAAACTGGCGCAGGATTATGTGCTTGGTGCGGGTATGTACCACGGCCGTATCCTGGTGCTGAATGCAGATTGTGCGAAAGAAAGTACCGGTCACGGTTCACCCTTGCCATTGCTTGTTCATGGCGGTCCAGGCCGTGCAGGTGGCGGCGAAGAAATGGGTGGTATGCGTGGTGTGAAACATTACATGCAGCGCGTAGCGATACAAGGTTCGCCAACAATGATTACCGCTATCTCTGAGCAATACCAGCAGAATGCCAAAGGCAATGTGGATGGTGTTCATCCGTTCACCAAACTATTCGAAGACCTGAAAATCGGCGACCAAATTGTAACAGAAAAAAGAGTCATCACCAGCGAAGACATCGACAAGTTTGCCGACCTGAGTGGCGATCATTTCTATGCGCACATGAAGGATACCAACTTTGAGGGAACGATGTTTACCCACCAGGTGGCACACGGTTATTTCATTATGAGTGTGGCTGCAGGTTTGTTTGTAGACAGTTATGATATGAACCCGGTATTACTCAATTATGGTATCGACGAACTGCGTTTCACCAAACCGGTTTACCCCGGTACCAGTGTGTATGTTCGCTTTAGCTGTAAAGAAAAAATTGTTCAGGAAACCAAAGATGAAAATGATATTCCGAAAGGCATTGTAAAATGGCTGGTGGAAATCTTCGACGAAACCGACGAACCATTAGTGGGCATCGCCACGATTTTGACAATGGTGAAAATGAAAGGGTAGGACCAACATTTATTAATACAATAATCCACATGCGAATTCCCCTCCTTGGAGGGAGTAGGGGTGGGTTAAAGGATCAACAATTATTGAACAAAAGCCGCTGCGACAAATGTTGCAGCGGCTTTTTTGTATTGAAACTGACAACATGTGGTTTCGTTTGGGATCCCTCCTTTGTCGGGATGACAGCATGTGGTGTGGTTGTGCTAAAAGCGGGCGGATGACGAATCGGAGGCCGCGTCCAAAACACAGCGATAGGAATGCTGTTCAGCCATTTTTCAAGTGCAGCGCAGCGGAACATTGAAAAAGAACGCCTGTGGCGAGCCTGCAGCATTCCGGTGCTTTAGCAATCGCCTTGTTTTGGACCTGGCTTTTTGCTCCACTTTTGTGCCAAGACAAAAGTGGAAAAGAATTTGATAGATACAAAAAAGCCGTTGCAATAATTACTGCAGCGGCTTTTACAATGCTGTTTAATTTAACCCGCCAGGCGCACTCTGCTAAATTTCAGATGCTTGCTGTTTATAATATCGAATTCATAAATAATGCTGAATTCTGCAGCATCGAATTCTCCGTTTTCAAGTTTTATGGGTCGGTTAGTCCATAAGTGTAATCTCAAAATTTTACCTGAATCGACATCGGTGTATATCTTATAGATTAAGGTGTCTTGCTCATTCAAATCTATGGTTTCATACTTTCCGTATTTCAACAAAGAATCTGTTTTGACTTTTAATATTGACTTTATAAAATGTCTTGGAAAAATGTTGGAATACCTCTTGTCGAATTCGATCTCTGTAAAGGGTTTGATTTGATTTTCATCTTGGGTTTCAGGCGTAATTTCTTCATTCAGGTAAGCTAAGTCCCGGATTTCATTGTTTTCATTCATAAGTGGGAAATCTATAAATGATTTTATTGCGGCTTTATCATTTTTGTAAACAGCATCTCTGAATTTTTTAAAGTCTGCAATCCATTCATCATTTACCGCAGGGGAATCAGTTGTTTTTACTGTTGTTTCAGCAATCTCTTGTTTACTTCCATCCTTGCAGGAAATAACTGTAACGAGGACAAGAGTGAAAAGTAATACCCGCATTTCTATTGTTTTCAACAAATATAAACTGATAGCAGACATTAGGTTCCAAAATTGTCTGATACTTCACTTCGTCAGGCTCAGCCCTTCGTCAAGCTCAGGGTAAACCAGCTCAATGTAAACTAGGCCCAGGGACAATTTTTATACGGAGAACAGCCACTGAATTTTTCCTGTCACCCTGAGCCTGACGAATGGGTATAGACAGGAGAAATTCAGTGAATGGTACATTTTTCTTCTTGGCATTTAGTTTAAAATTGTCTAATCCTTCGTCAGGCTCAGGATGAC
>DLGS01000277.1 GCA_002482815.1 Bacteroidetes bacterium UBA7688 | reverse complement strand
CTTTTTTAGTAACGCTGTCCATAGTACCGTCATCCAGCATTTTCTGGATGCTCTGCATTTTCTTTACACTTTTGCGGATTGTCTGGAAGTTAGTCAACATTCCACCCAACCAACGCTCAGTAACGAAAGGCATGTTTACTGAAGCTGCTGCTTCTGCAACGATTTCTTTCGCTTGTTTTTTAGTAGCAACGAACATGATTTTTTTACCGCTTTTGGCGATAGCTTTCAATGCTGCAGCTGATTCTTCAAGACCGTTAATAGTTTTATTAAGATCGATGATATGAATACCATTTTTTTCAGCAAAAATGTATGGTAACATTTTTGGGTTCCATTTCTTTTTCAGGTGACCAAAGTGAACGCCTGCTTCCAAAAGTTGCTGATGAAGGCTTTTATTTTCTTCCATTGTGGAATAATTGAGTAATGTTTTAAAAAATAATTTTTCGAAAATGATCGCAGCAGTATGCTGCAATGTTGCACCATACTAACGTTTAGAGAACTGGAAGCTACGACGTGCTTTGCGTTTACCAAATTTCTTACGTTCTACAGAGCGGGAATCACGTGTCATCAGGCCAGCGTGTTTCAGCGTTGGACGGAATTCAGGGTTTTCTTCGCAAAGTGCACGGGCAATGCCCAATTTTATAGCCTCAGCCTGTCCTTTTTGACCACCACCGGCTACAGTAACCACAACATTGTATGATTCAGTTGCTTCGATAGTTTTAAATGGCAGCTCCACTTGGTTCTGGAGATACATGATCGGGAAGTAAGCTTTGTATTCTTTTTCGTTTACCGTGATAGCACCGGTACCTTTGCTCAAATAAACACGAGCTACGGCTTCTTTACGGCGACCAACGGCGTTTTTTTGCTTTTCCATTTATTTATTATAATGTCTTGAGTAAAAAAAAGGTTGATTATTTAAGTTCTTTTGGTTGTTGTGCAGTGTGAGGGTGAGTTGCTCCTTCGTAAACGAACAATTTCTTTACCATTGCACGGCCAAGTTTGTTTTTTGGCAACATACCTTTTACAGCGCGCTCAATCATCAGATTCGGGCGACGTGCAATCAATGTTTTTGCCATTTCAATTTTTTGACCGCCCGGGTGACCAGAATACGTTTGGTATTCTTTATCTTCCATTTTGTTACCAGTCAATACTACTTTACCGGAGTTCAATACGATAACGTAATCGCCGCAATCGAAGTGAGGTGTGTAGTAAGGTTTGTTTTTGCCACGCAGAACGTGCGCAATTCTTGTAGCCATACGACCCAACGTTTGGTTGGTAGCGTCTACAGAGTACCAGTCACGTACAACGATGCTTTCGTTTGCCGACTTGGTTTTGAAGCTTAGGTGTCTCATTATCTTTGTTAATATAAAAAATGCGATTTGAAAATATCCTCTTTAAAAAATGCAGTTATCCTGATCGGGAAAAATTCCATTCTTTCTGTAAAGGGAGCGCAAAGGTAAAGGCATCAAACCTTCTAACCAAAGAATTAATGAAGTTTTTTTGAGCAGTATCCACAAACAATTGATTATCAGTTGTAGAATTGCAAAAATAATTTTAACAACCGGTATTTTTTATTGAATAGCTTCATTTTTCCAAATAATCTTGCTGGGTTTGTTTCCTCTGTTTGTTTTTAAAAAAGCTGTTTTAATAAATGGTTTACACTAATGACACCCGATGGCGAAAATCATTTGTTTTTTTTAAACTCAGATTCGAATAAAAAAAAACTTCACAAATCTAATATATTTTAATGCAAACGGAGTAATAAAGTTATTTCTGATATGATTTCTTCTATTATAAAATAAAACCAAATCTATATACAGTATATATATTTTAATTTTAAAAAAGTTTTGATATCCAAATTAGCAATATTATTTTTGAATTGTCAACTCATTATTAAAACTCCTTATAAAACTACCAACATTTAAATTTTACAATACAAATTACAGGGAGTCCAGAAACCCTTTGAAACGGGGCGAATCTGAAAAGCCATACGAGTAAGGATAAATACAAAAAAAAATAAACTATGGGAGTTACAGCGGTAAAAACAATCATCAACAGGACAAATGATCTTATTGAGATTTATAAACGTGAAGATCCTAATGACTCAGTAACAATTCTTCCAAACTCATCTGCACAGGAAGATATCTGGATTCCATGGGTAGTCAATATGGACGACTTCAATAAAAAAACAATCGAGATAAAATACGTAGATAGCAATAAAATATTCTATATATGGCAAAATGGGGATAAAGTAAGATACTCAAAAGACGGTTGGGAAAATCCGGGAAAAGCAATACCGGGGGATTCTCAGGTAGACGGTGACAGAACATTGATAATTGAAAACAACTACCCTAGCATGAAGGAATAAAAGCAAGATTATTCTCCCTGTCATGCGTTTTTTGACAGGAAGAATTTTTTCACTCCCAGCTCACCACCCCGATATCTTCCACTTCCTTTCCATCCTCTGTCTGGCCCTGTAACAAAAAATGATAACGGCCTTTGGGGAAGTCCGGGGTGGTTTGTAATACCACAAATGGTAATTTATTTCCGGAACCGGTGCGAGCAAGTTCAGGCACCTCCAGCAAATCCGTATTCATGGGATAAGCTACGCCATTTATAATGAGTTCTTTGTTGCAATACAAACTCAGTTTTGCAGTATCCAGCCCATCTTCGGTACAGTTTATCTCATTCTCATACTTACAATCGCGGTCACCATCTTCCTTAGCAACAATGGGATCGAAGGAAATGGTTGTAATAGAAACAGGCTCACTTAAATGAACAATTGTATCATTAATATTCAAGGCAGCACCGTTTATCCGGATGATGGTATCGCAACCTTCCTTGCATTTCCGGCAGGAAAAGGACAAAACAAATAAGCACAGGCAAATAAGCCTGAGTATGAAATTTGGTAAGCGAAACGACATTTTTATTTCCATACTATTGTGCCAATGTCATTTACAGACTTGCCTTCTTTAGTGGTTCCCGCCAATGTAAAAGTATAAGTGCCGGCAACAAATGATGAAGATGCCTGTAAATTAATCACGGGCAGACTACTGGCATATGAAGAATATAATGGTGTCACCGTAATTTCCTTTTGTTCCAGCAAATTTGTTCCGGCAGGAACGGTTATTGTTTTAAGCCGTAAATCTTTATCGCACTTTACAGACAATTTTCCTGCCTCCAACCCATCGTGCGGACAAATGACCAAATCCTTATAATGACAATTCCTGTCCCCATCTGTCTCTACTACAGTAGCGGCGATTGAAATTGCAGGAGCAGCATTCTCATTACTCAGGTTCACAACAGAATCAAAGATGGAAAGTGTTGCACCATTGGTTGTATATATCGTATCGCATCCGCCGCATTTGCCGCAGGAAGAGACAAAAAATGCAAAGCCGGCAAGTGCTAAAGCTATCATGACTAGCGGCCATTTCATCTGTTTCATAATTTGGGTTTTAGCAATAATACAAACTTAACGAATTTTTGAATACTTCAATTCCGGCCTGTTTATAAATAATGCGCTTGTTAAAAATCAATAAAAAAACAATCTTACCATTCCACAAGAACTTTTCGCGGTTATTTTTGCGGGGCTAAGAAATTAATTATGCGTTTTCAATATTCTACTTACTTAAGTGCTTTAGTGCTTCTTCCGCTGCTTGTGGCTTTGTTTGTAGCAATGCTGTATTGGCGTCGGAAAAAACTGGAACAAATCGGAACAATTGATCAGGTGCGCCAGCAAATGCTTGGATTTATTCCGGCACGCACGACGCTGAAGTTTGTCTTAATGTCCTCAGCCTTATTATTTATCATTATCGGTGCTGCCAATCTGCAGAAAGGCGGAACCACAGAAACGGTGCAACGCAAGGGCGTGGATGTAATGATTGCATTGGATGTGAGTAAAAGCATGTTGGCGAAAGATATTCAACCTGACAGGCTCACCCGTGCTAAACAATTTATAGCCCGCCTGACCGACAAAATGAGTAGCGACCGTGTTGGCCTTGTTATTTTTGCAGGCAGAAGTTATTTGCAGGTTCCGCTTACGGTTGATTACAGCGCCTTGAAATTAATATTGCAAACTGTGAGTCCGGATATGGTGCCGACCCAAGGAACGGTGATTGGCGATGCCATAGAATTATCCAATAAGTCATTCAGCCAGAAGGAAAGAAAATTTAAAACCATCGTCCTTATTTCTGATGGTGAAGACCACGACGAAGCTGCCATTTCAAAAGTAAAAGAAGCGACCGATGGTGGTGCTATTGTTCATACCATTGGTATCGGCTCACCCCAGGGAACACAATTATTTGACGCTGCTACAAATCAACCAAAACTTGACGAACAAGGGAATACAGTGGTGACAAAACTAAACGAAACAGAACTTAAAAATATTGCAGCTGCGGGTAATGGAACCTATACCCTGTTGGGCAACACCGATGCGGCTGCCAATAAAATTATAGAAGAGATA
>DLGS01000020.1 GCA_002482815.1 Bacteroidetes bacterium UBA7688 | reverse complement strand
AGTTGCTCAATCCTCAAAAGCTCTTCCAATCCAATCATATCTTCCGCAGTTACAACAGAGCTACTTGCCGGCAGCACAGCAGAAAAACCACCTTCAGCAGCGTTGAGATAAGGCGTTTCAGCAGTGTAAGTCCCGGAAATATTGTAACCAAAAAACCGTCCGCACTGCATGATAAAATAAACCGGAAAATTGCTCACCTGATTGAGCGCTCCGGTGTCCAGAGTCAAAAAATAATCATATACGAAATGAAACAAGTCCTCCATAATTTCCTCCTGCGGAAGAAAGCGGGATAAAAGTTCAACTGAAAAAACAGCAATACTGTTCTTGATAATTTCTTCCTGAAGACTTTGATAAAGATAAGCGGGTTGAAACTCTCGGATATGCTGCAATTGTCTGCCGGGTTTATGTTCTGCCACAATATCCAACAATGACCCGACCTGCAGCAATCCTGCGCGCCGGGTTTTTGCCTTATCACTCCTCACACCTTTTACCATATAAGACTGAAGTCCGGCTACTTCTGTAAATACGCTCAGTATTAGGCTTGTTTCCCCATATTTTACAGACCGCAATACAATTCCTTTGGTTTTGCAGAGCATGTATTACTTGATAAAAACCATTTTTCCCACATAAGTTTCCGTACCCAAGCTATTGCTGGAAAAGACAAGGAAGACCCCGGTTTGCGGCCTGCGCCCGGTATAATCTGTACCATTCCAAACGGCTTGTCCACCCAATGCTTTTGTTCGATAAATCAATTGACCTGAAACGTCTGTAATCCGCACATCTGCATTTTCTACCAATCCCTTGATTGCAATTGTTCCATTGTAATCTCCTTTTACGGGATTAGGGAAAATCAAAACATCTTTATTGGCTTCATCACCATTTGTAGAGGTACCGCGATAGCTGACCATACCTTTGTCTGTGCCAAAATACACATCTCCGGTCTTGGGATCCACGGCAATCTTTTGCATATTATTGGATGGAAGCGGGCTGTTGTCCTTTGTAAAACGTGTAATTATTTTATTTGCATCTTCAGAAATCAGCCACACACCATTTCCGGTACCTATCCATTTCCTGTTTGCACCATCCACTGCAATAGAGTTTACACTTTCGCCGGCAAATAATTGTCCTGCAAACTGGTCATACTGAACCACACGTATTTCCGTCTCACAGCTGTTTCCCGGCTCTGTAATATTTTCAGGGCAATTAACGATACCGATACCGTTAGATGTCCCGATCCAGATGGCACCTTTCTTATCACTGGCCAGGCATTGAACAAAATTATCCGGTAAATTTCCATAACCTTTCCCTATCAGCAACTTGGTGTAGGTATCGTCACTCGGATTTTCAAGGGTATTGTGGTCATTATATACCAATACCCCACCACCAGCAGGAGAAAAAAACCACTTTTGGTTGTAATTATCGATGATCAATCCGGCTGCACCATTTTCCCAATAAGGTCTTGGGCGCGTTGCCGGCAATGAAAATTTATACCAGTTGCCATCTTTTGATGACCTGGCCATCAGTTCATTCGGTGCATTGTTCTGTGTTACCCAAAGGTTGTTTCCCTGATCAAATGCCACACCGCTAATACGATAGGTTGTAGGATCCAGAATGTTTTGTTCGAACACTGTTTCCCTTAAATTTTCTCCGGTTTTATCAGATTTCAAATGATATAATCCATCTGTAAGAGAAGCAATATAAAGCGAATTGTCTACCGGGTCTTTTGCTAACCTTACTGCATCACGGAGGCGGACAAATTCAGGCAGTGTATATACATCATAACCTTTCCATTTATTTTCCTCAAATGTTGAAAAGCCACTCGGGTTTAAACGTATATTCCAACGATCATCATAAGCGCCATGTGCGACATACAAATTGCCATTATCCGCAACAATATCATAGCAACCGATATTATTTGGACCATTTGGTATGATTGAATTGTCTTTACACCTTAATCCCCAACTGAGGTCTGAAATCCAGACTCTCTTATCTAGAGTTTGGGTGGTCATTAAAGGTCTTGCACTTTCTAATGAATCAACTTGCTTATAATTTTTATCCAGTGTAAAGATTTCTCCGGAAAATTTATAGCTACTGAAAGTTGAGATGCACAAACCATTTTCCACAGGATCTATATGGTATATAATACTGCTATCCAGTCTGTAAACAAAAACCGGTGTATCGTTTTCCAAAACAAAAACAGAATCTATGGTAGCCAGAAAAGTTTTGTTTAAAGCCAGGGTTGTATTCACATATTTCCTGGAACTGTCTATTAACTTCCATGTCGCAGTAGCCTGAATGTTGGGGTTGGTTTTGGTTGTTCGGTATAAACCAATATCTGTCGCAGCGTATAGAAAACTACCATTGCCGGACATTGATTTCACGGCGTAATTATTTTTGTTTTTAGAAAACACATAGTTCTCTTTAATTTCCTTTTTCTGAAGATTAATAACCAAAACACCAACCCCTGTGCTGAGATAAGCAAGCCCTTCATCAATAAAAATATTATAAATACTTTTATTACCCGAAATGGAACGCAATTTCAATTCAGGAATATTATAAAAAGTCTCGTCTTTAAAAAGATCGATATTACTATTTGTATAAGCCAGAACTGTCATCTGTGTTACATTATCGTAAGCGATGTATGACAGTTCGACATCAGCCATACCATTCACTTTTGAATAAGTCTGGATTTCATCCCTGGAAATGTCGTAAGAAAAAAAACTTGACTTCCCTGCAACAAATAATTTATTACCATCCGTAGCTGCGGACACCACGTTGTTGTAGGGCAAATGGGAGCGCCACTGTCCAATAGGCTCGCCTTGTGCCATGGCATTTACAGAAGAAATTATGCAGCAAAATATTAAAATCAATCTGGCGTAAGCGTTCATTTTTTTCACAGTTTTCGGACTTAACATTTTCATTTTTTTCAAAACGTCTTGGATAGATTTCTTATTGTTCATTCAGCAGATATTCTATTGTTTTAGGATAAAAAGCCTGTTCCAGCTTCGAAACATGTTCTGCTATAGTAGCAGGTGTGTCTGATAAAGTTAACCTGCAAAATGCCTGGACAATGTGTGCACCCTCATCATAGTTTTCATTTACGAAATGAATCGTGATACCGGTTTCGGTTTCGCCGGCGGACAATACAGCTTCGTGCACTTTTTGTCCATACATTCCCTTGCCGCCAAATTTTGGCAATAGGGCAGGATGGATATTGATTATTTTGTCTGGAAATTCCATTAGTAAATGGTCTGGTATTTTCCATAAAAAACCTGCCAACACAATAAGATCCGGCTGATACTCTCTTAATTGTTCCAGCATCAACTTTTCCTGAAATGTTTGTTTATCAATGATGAGGAATGGAATATTGTGCGCTTTGGCTATGTCCAGCACGCCGGCATTGGCATTATTACAAACAATCAACGTCACACGTGCCTGGTCACTATTATGAAAATATTGGATTATTGCTTGCGCATTACTCCCCTTTCCGGAGGCAAAAAGAATCAGTGATTTTACAGATTTAGCTGGCGGCATTCTTAACAATTAGATTTCAGCCGTAAAAATACAATTACTTACTGTCTTTCTGCGGAATATGCCTGTTTCAAATTTTAGGTCTTTATTCTAATTTGTTCCATTTTATTGATGCCGATATGCAGTAGTTTTGTTTTCTCAAAAGAATGGCTGGTTTTATAAATTATAACAGCCAAACAATAGTGCTAAATGACAGAATTTCGCCCGCAGCGGTTTCAGGTGTTACCGCTTGTAGTTAAAAACCTGATTATCATTAATTCTATCCTGCTTTTACTGGATACAGTAATGGAAAAATATGGTATTAACCTGTCCAATTACCTTGGACTTCATTATTGGTCATCCCAGTTTTTTGCGCCGTGGCAGCTTGTGACCCATCTTTTTATGCATGGAAATCTAAGCCATTTATTCTTCAATATGTTTGCCTTATGGATGTTTGGCAGCATTATTGAGAATATCTGGGGTCCCAAAAGATTCCTTATTTTCTATTTCGTCTGCGGCCTTGGGGCAGCCATATGCCATCTTACAGTCCTTGGTTTCGAATTTGGTGCCATCGAAAAAGCCTTTGCATTATATCAGCAAAATGCCACTGTAGACCAGTTTGGAAAATTTATTGCACAACATGTGAACAACCCAGTGTCAACTCGTTTTAACTTGTTATATGATGAATGGGCAAAGGATCCGTCCTCGAGCTATTTCCGGAATCAATCAGCGTTATTAATACAACAGTATTTGCATGGTGGTACTAATGAATTATTAAAAATCGATTTTGAGGGTTTAATTAATCAGGCAACTGTTGGTGCATCAGGTGCTGTATTCGGCGTTTTGTTTGCTTTTGGTTATTTATTTCCCAATACTGAACTATATATATATTTTTTATTTCCGCTAAAGGCGAAATACTTTGTAGCCTTATACGTGATTATTGAATTATTCTCTGGTTTTCAAAATTCAGCAGGCGATAATGTGGCGCATTTTGCCCATCTTGGCGGAATGTTGTTCGCTTTTATTCTTTTGCGCTATTGGCAAAGAACCAACCGGAAATCTTTTTTTTAAAATTATTATCAACCAGAAATGTCTGTCCGATCTTCTTTTCAAAAATTTCATATTCCTGCCTACAACAGAAATGCAGTCGTTCAGCTGATTGCATTTTCGGGTGTGGGTTTTATTGCTGTACACCTGGTTTGGATAACTTTGATTGTTTATGCCGTTCCGGAACAGCGTTCTCATGAACTCACATTTGAATATATTGGCCTTGGCAATCTTAACCGTATCAGCGAGCGTTGGTGGACACTGCTGACCTATGGCTGGTGTCATCGGGGATTTTGGGAATGGCTGAGCAATATGCTTTGGCTTTATTGTTTTGGTAATGTTGTTCAAAACCTGGTTGGCTACAAGCAAATTATACCCTTGTTTGTTTACAGTATTCTAGCAGGAGGGCTTGCCTTTGCCGGGATTCAGTTTTTACCCGCAGCGATGCTTCCGGATGGCACTTTACTGATGGGCGCACAGGCAGGCGTTATCGGATTGATGGCAGCTGCACTGACTTTATCTCCTAAATACAGGATTTACCTGAGTGAATATTTTAGTGTGCCATTATTATTGCTGGCAGGTGTATTTGTTTTGCTGATGCTTATCAATTCAGACTTGAAAATCGCCAATCTCGGCATGTTGGCAGGTGCAGCAATTACCGGATTTGCCTACATCAAATTATTGCAAACGGGCTATCAACCCGGCGCATGGGCATATCGGATGTTCAAAAAAATGGATAGCACCTTCAGCCCGAAGGAAACATACAAACCCATGCGAAACAAAAGTGCCCGGGAGCAGGACATTGACCGCATATTGGACAAAATAAATGACCGTGGATTTGAATCACTCAGCAAGTCTGAAAAAGACCTGTTGCGGGAAACAAACAGATAAATTCAACATTTAAATGCAATAAACGAACCTTTTGTCAGCAATTTTGACGGAATGACATTATTTTTATTCTGGCGCACAAATTGCATTACCATTCCAAACAATCAATTTTAAACTTCTAAAAAATTATCAATAATGAACAACAACGAATTCCGTAAATACGCCATTCATCACCACGGTATCAGCAGTCTTACTGTAGATAGCTACACTGCAGCGGTCAACAGAAAATTGCCAAACAACCTTACACCTTACATTATCGAAGAGCGTCCGATGAATGTTGCATCAATGGACGTTTTCTCCCGCCTGATGATGGACCGCATCATCTTTCTGGGCGAAGGAATCAATGATTATGTTGCCAACATCGTTACGGCGCAAATGCTGTTTTTGGAAAGCACTGACCGTAACCGTGATATCCAGATGTATCTGAATAGTCCAGGTGGTAGTGTTTATGCAGGCCTTGGTATTTATGATACGATGCAAATTATCAATCCTGATGTTTCAACTATCTGTACAGGTATTGCTGCTTCTATGGCTGCCGTGTTAATGTGTGCAGGAACAAAAGGGAAACGCACCGCACTAAAACACAGCCGTATTATGATTCACCAGCCATTGGGTGGTGCTGAAGGGCAAGCGAGCGATATTGAAATCACAGCCCGCGAAATCGGCAAACTGAAAAAAGAACTGTACGAAATCATTGCCGAGCACAGTGGTCAGAAACTTACAAAAGTAGAAAAGGACAGTGACCGCGATTACTGGATGACTGCGAAAGAAGCAAAAGATTACGGAATGGTTGATGAAGTACTCGAACGTAATCCACGCAAGAATTTGTCTGAAGAGACTAAATAGTTTTTGTATCAGAAGTACTTTTTGAAAGGCTGCCTTTACTGAAGGCAGCCTTTTATTTTTGTTCGGATCTGAATTTTACCAGCCGAAGTAAACACTATAGATAGTTGAAAAAGTCAGTGCCTGAAAAAAAACCGGTTGGTTTTCTGCCTTTAAACAATCACATACATATTTCAATTCTACCCATTCAAAATACATTGCCATATTTTTCGATATAGATGCAAGATTATCAATAGATTAAGTGTAAATTTTCTTAGGCTATTTGTTCAAAAATCCAATGTTTTGGCTTTATATTTGTCTTGTTATATAACTTGAAACGGGGAAACCGAAAAACGTTAAAAGAGAGTAGGTAAATCAATTAACCAACCAAAAACCAAAAAAATGAGCGGAATCTTGAATTTGCTTCGCACCCTGTTGGGTCTTCTAGGTCTTGGTCTGTAGTATTCTACGACCAAACTTAAAGGTTATAACAAAGCCATCCCTGAAACTGGATGGCTTTGTTTTTTTTTGGCTATGAAAAATGATTAAATGCAGAAAATCAGGTTATAAATGATCGGTTAACCTTCTACAAAAACATAAAAAATCTCAAACAAATCCTCAGGAAATCTGTTTGAGATTCATCGAATTAGGTTGCACTTAGTGATACTCTTCTTCTGCAAAGAAAAACAAACATCACTAAGTGCAATTTTCTGTTTATACCAACTTCATTGCCGCTGCTTTGGCCAGCAAAGCTGTTATTGCCTGCTCGCGTGGTTGAAGCAAATCCTGCGCCACTTCACGAATCATTTGCTGATCCGACATCTGGCGTACTGATTTTTTATTGCGGTTTTGGTTAGAAGGGGTATTTTTTGAGTGTAAGTGTTTAATCATTCAGGTATGTTTTCAAGTTAAACGCCGGTAATTTTAAAATATTGCACAAAATGAAAAAATATTTTCCGGAATAGAGAATTCTCATTTTTTCCTCCTGCCGAAGCAATTATTCCTGCTATAATTGTACCTTAGCCCCCATTCAAAACTATCTTTTTAAAACCTTTTTTTAAATGGCAAAAATTAAAGTTGCAAATCCAGTAGTAGAACTTGACGGGGATGAAATGACCCGGATCATCTGGCAGTTTATTAAAGACAAATTGATCCTTCCTTATCTGGAGCTGGATATTAAATATTATGACCTGGGCGTAGAATATCGGGATCAGACAAACGATCAGGTGACTATTGATGCTGCAAATGCCATCAAAGAATATGGTGTGGGTATCAAATGTGCTACTATTACT
>DLGS01000432.1:687-4131 GCA_002482815.1 Bacteroidetes bacterium UBA7688 | reverse complement strand
AGCTACTCCATACAGCAGTATGGCAGCTAACAGGAAAAGCAGCCTCAATTTCATTTCAATGAATTTAAAAACTGAAGATTAAAAATTACCGGCGTGCATTTTTATCCGTTCGTCAACATAAGGACTGACAGTGCCCGACTCTTGCTTCAGTGCGCTGCTTTTGATAGCATCGCCTTTTGCAGCGTAAATCGCAGCTGCTTTATACATGGCATTAGCATTCGCGGTTTTACGGGCGAACATTTTATCGGCATGAATGCTTGCAGCAGCGTAGTCTTTTTTAAGGAAAAGCACCCAGGCCATGAGTTCGTTTGCATCGATATTATTTGGTCTCATTTGCAAATCTGCTTTTGCATGCTTTTCTGCATTTTCCAGATCATCAATACTCAGATAGGCCTGAGCCATCTCTCTGGCAGCATTGTGTTTAACAAGTGCATCCTTTTCTTCCTCCTGACCTTTCTTTAGTCCGGCTATAATATCCTTCCTGATTTCAGTTGCCTTTTTTTGATCACCTTTCAATTCGTACAAATCTGCAAGCAAGGCGATAAAACCAGGATCACCCATCACTTTGATGGCTTTTTCAGTATGCAGAATAGCAGAATCATATTGCCTGCGGGCTTTGGCAACTTTTGCCAGTCCTATCGCTGCATAAGGATAATCAGGACGATAAACAGCAGCCATTTTATAAAGGATTTCTGCGGTATCAATACTGCCTATATTCAAAAACAAATCGCCCGTGGTTACGCGCGCCCACTCCGTTTGCTCTGCGCCTGGCAATCCGGCTTCCACAGCCATTTTCATCGCCTCTATAGCACCGCGGTTATCGCCATGAATCTGGCGCAGATAGGAAGCACGGGAATAAGAACGGAGGTCGGGACGCAAAGCCAGCATTTTGTCGCAATGAGCGACAGCAGAATCGTACATTCCCAACTCTACCTCTGCATCAATTAGCGCCCCATAGATACCGGAGTTGAAACCATTAATTGCGATGCCTTTCTTTGCCAGATCATATGCATCCTTAAACTGATGCATATTCAGCAACACCGTAGATTTAAGACTATAAGCTTCAAACAACTGATCAGCAGTAGCCTGCTGACTGCCGGTTACTTTATTCAACATTTCCAGTGCGGCATTGCCATAGTAGCTGCCATCTCCTGATATGCGGCCTTCAAGAATAAAAACCGTTGCGAGGGTAAGGTATTGTTTGAGATCTTCAGGATTAACTTTCAATGCTTCTTTGGCCTGATTGTAGGTCAATATAATGTTGTCCGTTTCTTCTTTCGGGGCTTTCATGGCAGTCATTTCCTTCAATTCAGGAATACGATCTTCTGCTTTTTTACTTTGGCAGGAACAAAGGACGGAAACCGCAAAGAGCAGAGCCGTTGTGCATTTGTAGATTTTGTTGTACATAATTGGTTTTATTAATGGTGGTTTGCAGTATGTACGCAAAAAAATAAAGGAGGGATGTTAGTCCCTCCTTTATTTAATACTAAAGCGAAAAATGGATTAATTCGATTTTACCAGTTTTGTAGTGTTCACTACAGTACCGTCAACCGTAAGTTTAGCAAAGTAATTTCCCGGTACAAGATTGTTTCCGTTGAACTCTGTAACATACTCACCGGCTGCAATATTACCTTGTGGTAATTCCTGGATCAAACGACCATTGATGTCGATGATGGAAATCATTACATTACCTTTTCCAGACAATTTGTATTTGAAAGAAATATTGGTTTTGAAAGGATTTGGATAAGCTGCTATCGCAATCTGCGGAGCTGCAATACCCAGGTTTTTGATAGCCAAAGGTTCCGAAGCATAATCCGGTCCGTTGTAGCCTCTCCATGGTTGTTGCACATAAGGGAAGCAAGCATTGAAAGTGGTATCATTCTTAGTTACACCTGCATTAAAACCCAATACACTCAACAGATTTGCTGTTACAGGAGAAGGGCTTGAAGCGGGTATATAATCGTCATACCAAAGACCAATCGCTGCCAGCACAACACCGGATACAGCATGCAATTCAATTGTTGTTACATCATCTTCCAGACGGCGTCCGTTAGGGAAACCATCCATATTCGGGATAAACTCCAGAGCAGATGTTGTATTAAACCTTGAATCAGTCAGACCTAATACAGCTGCCTGAATCAATCCCAGCGAACTAAAGTCAGCGCTTGTTCTTGGCGTTACAGGTACAGCCATATTCAGGCGCAACATATCACCAAGTGTTGGCAGAAAGTTGTTGATAAAAGGTTTTCCCGCAGCCAATGGATTTCCTGCTTTTCCTGTAGCCAACTGGTATGGACGCATGTTGGGAACACCGGTATAAAATATCGGCAGGATATCTACAGCACGGGGGCTTGAATTATTCGGCAGCAAGATGGTACCATAACCAAGTAAATCATCTAATGCAGTACCTAACAGAGCCAATGAACCTTTCAATGGAAACAATCCGGGCTTTCCGTTACGAAAATCATAAGCACCTAATGAATTGGATTGGATGCGCAGGTCGCTAAGACCCGGAACCGCTCCACCAAAGGCAGATGCATCCATGTAAAGCGCCAGTTCAGGATTTCTGAAAAAAGGAATATAAGCTGCATCAGTGTAAGGTGAATTAGCATTCCATCTGTCTTTACTGCCGATAGGAATAATTGCTTCATTGGTCAAAGGCATACCGATGCGGGATACCTGTACCCATCCGCCTGAAGATCCTGGCTTGTCGCCGGTAGCACTTAAAGTTGTAATGGTGCGACGGCTTGCAGAAGCCCAAACGCCGATTACAAAATTAGGATCAAGAATGTTGGTGGCAGAAGTTACACTCAGACCACTTCTTTGCAAAGTGCTGATAGGAACTTCCAGAACAATAGAATGACAGTTCATTTTTGCCAGACCGTCTCTTCCGGCTTTACGGAAACCGCCAACATCGAAAGCACCACCAAGGTCCACGAAGAAAGGATCATCAGAAGGGCCACAGAAAACTTTCTCGCCTGAAGATGCTGTTGCAACTGCAGAAGTAATCAATGTACCATAAGATTTACCCAAACCAACAGTAGCATTATCTATCGAACGAGGGCCGATATTCGGAGGAGGAACAGTACCGCTCGAAACGATGGTAGTAAATGTCAGACCGCCATCCATGCTGCGTTCGCAGGTATACGTGGTTTTTGCATTTTGCTTACCCAGTCTGATATTGAAGAAGGTCGTATTGTCTTCGTCAGTATGCTGGAAAGTGAAGCGGTACACAATATCGTCACCCGATGTGATAGCGCTGTTCTTAACGTGGATCTCGTAGCGGATGTTCTCGCCAAAAGTGTACCAGTTAGGGCCGCCAGCCGGATGTTCGAATGGAATGTAGTTTGCAATCAATACAATTTTGTTGGTATCGCAGGGACTGCGGAAGGCATACAAATCTGTATTATCTGCGAGTGGATCGTGCGCTATAAGCGGCGCCTC
>DLGS01000432.1:0-627 GCA_002482815.1 Bacteroidetes bacterium UBA7688 | reverse complement strand
CGCCTGCGGCAACATGCAAATCATCAAACCCGCTAAAGTTTTATTTATAAAGCTTTTCATAATTAATATTTTTTGTTTGATGATTTAGAATCTTTCTTTTAAGGTATAGTCATATCCTCTCCATGGCTGTTGCACATAAGGGAATGATGCACTGAACGTGGTATCGTTTTTGGTAACACCTGCGGTGAAACCCAATACACGACCCAATCTTACAGTTACAGGGCTCGGGCTCGTTGCAGGAATATAATCGTCATACCAAAGACCAATCGCAGCAAGCGCTACACCGGCAACGGCCTGCATTTCGATTGTTGTTACATCATCTTCAAGGCGGCGACCGTTCGGGAAACCATCCATATTAGGAATAGCCTGAAGCGTAGTATCGGTATTGTACAATGGATCTGTAAGGCCAAGCACTGCTGCCTGTACCAAACCAAGTGAGCTGAATTTCGGATCTGTACGGGAAGTAACCGGTGTCGCCATATTCAGGCGCAGCATGTCACCCAATACAGGCAGAAAGTTGTTGACAAAAGGTTTCCCGATTGCCAATGGATTACCGTTTTTACCGGTGGCCAGTTGGTATGGAGGCAGGTTAGGAACACCAGTGTAGAATATCGGAAGGATATCTAC
>DLGS01000142.1 GCA_002482815.1 Bacteroidetes bacterium UBA7688 | reverse complement strand
GAAGATCCGCGAATGGAAGTGAAACGGCCCGATCTTGTGGCAAAGGCTATTGTGCCGGATGTATCGCTTGGCGCGCATACTGCCTCACTGGGACTGTTATTTTATACAGGTTCATCATTTCCTCAAAAATACCAGGGAGGTGCGTTTATTGCCCAACATGGTTCCTGGAACAGGTCGGTACTTGCAGGGTATAAAGTTGTGTATGTCCCCTTCAAAAATGGCGAGCCAAGCGGACCGGCTTCGGATTTTTTAACCGGTTTCAAAAAATCAGAAACGGAAGAAAAAGAAGTGTACGGCAGACCGGTTGGGGTGGCGATGTTGGGTGATGGCTCATTACTGATTACCGATGATGTGAATGACCGTATTTGGCGGGTAAGCAAAAAATAGTTTTCTACTCTTGGTTTCTATACGCAACAGACAGTTACGGAATTATCCATCACTGTCTTTGTTTACGTTAAAATGGTGTATTAGCTGAAATTTGGATTGATACGAATCAGTAAATATGATGAGATAAATCTTATTCCTGGCTGCAGATTAGTTTAATTTCGTGCCAAGATGAATTTGAAATTTATTAGTGCAGATGAAGCCGTAGCGCTCGTCGGGAACGGAGACAGAGTATTTATCCATGGTTGTGCAGCAACACCAGTCAGTCTTGTTAATGCCTTATTGAAAAGAGCAGGAACTATTCATAATGTCGAGCTCGTTTCTATCAGTACTTATGGTTCTTTCGATTGGAACCGACCCGAAGTATTCGAAAGCTTTAACCTGAATTCTTTGTTTGTATCAGGCAATGTTCGCGCATGGGTGAATGAACATTCCGGCGATTATGTTCCTGTGTTTCTCAGTGAAATTCCCCGCTTGTTCGACCAGAAAATTTTATCGCTGGATGTTGCGCTGATACAGGTTTCGCCTCCTGATCAACACGGCTTTTGTACGCTTGGAACTTCTGTTGATGCAGCATTGAGTGCCGTCAGAAACGCACGCCTGATTATTGCGCAAGTCAATCCCCGGATGCCAAGGGTGCTGGGTGATGGTATTGTTCATGTCTCCAAATTTGCTGCCATGGTGTGGGAAGAATCCGAATTGCCTGAGGTGGATTATGCCGCAGAAATATCGCCAGTCGTTGAAAAGATCGGAAATGAAATTGCTGCTTTGATAGAAGATGGTTCGACCTTGCAAATGGGAATTGGCGGTATTCCGGATGCAGTATTGAATGCGCTGATTCATCATAAAGGTTTAGGAATTCATACAGAAATGTTTTCAAATGGTATTTTGCCTTTGGTTGAAAAGGGTGTGATTACCAACGAGTATAAAAAAGTGGCCTGTGGCAAAATTGTGACTTCATTTGTTCTGGGCACAAGGAAACTGTACGATTTTGTCGATAACAATCCTTCAGTGGCTTGTATGGATGTTGGTTTTGTCAATGATACCGATGTAATCCGTAGAAATCCAAAAGTGGTTTCCATCAACAGTGCTATAGAAATTGATATTACAGGTCAGGTTTGTGCCGATTCAATTGGTACGTATCAGTATTCCGGTATAGGCGGGCAAATGGATTTTATGCGCGGCGCCTCA
Organism: Bacteroidetes bacterium UBA7688; assembly: GCA_002482815.1. Lineage (GTDB taxonomy): Bacteria > Bacteroidota > Bacteroidia > Chitinophagales > Chitinophagaceae > Rurimicrobium. The sequence goes on along the minus strand of DLGS01000142.1, from coordinate 5,812 downwards.
TTGTCGGTAGGAGGGAAACCAATCATTGCTCTTCCTTCAACAACCAAAAGTGGCTTGTCGCGAATCGTATCTCTGCTGAAACCCGGTGCAGGTGTGGTGACAACCCGTGGTCACGTTCATTATGTGGCTACGGAGTATGGGATTGTAAATCTTTATGGAAAAAACATGGAACAGCGTGCAAGGCTATTAACCGGAATTGCACACCCGATGCATCGTGAAAATCTGGAACGGGATTACCATCTCCGGTTTGGTACCATGCTAAAGGGGATTTAGCCTTGTAATTTCTGTTTTTTTCTGGAGTGAAAACTTCTTTTCTGCAGTTCAGTCGTGCTGAAAACGGGTGGTATTAAAGATTGTGGTTCTGAAGCAAATGGCTTATTCTTTAGTTGGTATAATTGTTTGAAAACAGTTTGTAATGCAGCCAGGCTGTAGGCACCAAACACGGTGTGCCCTCCTTCATACATTTGTAGCTGATATTCTTCAAAAGTGGTAATGTAACCGGAGTAAGAGTTGGCATAGGGGCAAAGAATAACCTCTTTTATATTTTCGTTTGAATACAGTTCTTCGATTGATTTTTGCAGCCTTCGCCCTGCAGTGGTTGTTATTTCGAAAGGAAATGCAGCTAATACAATTTCACCAATCTGCACCAGCTGAACCGGAAGGATTTGTGGCGACCAGGTGTTTTCTTTTAAAGCTCCTTCACGATGGAATCGTTTGAAAGTTGCAACAGTCGGGTCGGCAATTCCGGGGATAATAACATCTTTCACATTGCTTGTTCCCATCATTTTTTTTGCGCCGGTTTCCAACACAATGTCTTTATTGCCTTGTGCTTTATATTTTAAAAGGGTGGCAGAAGAGTTTTTGGCATTAAATAGTTTTGCTGTACTGAGTTCAAACCCTTTTATAATTTGTGTGCCTGCTTTTGCAATACCTAAGACAATAGGCGCAGCTCCGGGTCCATCCATTTTCGCACCACCCAGCATAGATAGCCCGATGCAGGATGGACTTGTTGTTTTGACGTCGGCGGTTTGGCTGTAAATGGTGTCGACTACTATTTTTGAAAAGTCGAAAAAGCGAACGACACATTTAATGCCATTTTGATTTAATTCTTCAGCCTCAATGGATTCAATCAATTCAAGCGCTTTTTTATATTGTAATTCTCCATTGTATTGTGCACTGGCTATATCATCCGGATATTTCCCTTCCCAATAACCTCTTTGGCTTTGGTGTTTTCGGTTGTAAATAAATTTTGGTGTGACATCACCGGCTGTACCTTGTGCAAATGCGCCCACATAGTTTTTATTTTTTTCGCTGAAGTGTGCTTCAAGATAGTTGGCAGCATAGCCCTTATTGTCCGCATTAATCAATTTGTTGTCGTTTGAAATGCTTGTCGCATGAACGCCGAACCAATTAATGGAACCCAATGGTCTTGCATCTTTCCCTTCAAAATGAATTAATGTCATTTCTCTGTTTACCGCTTTGTGACGCTCTTCCGGCAGCAGTTTTACAACGCCATTATTCTGATTGTATGCCGGTAGTGAACGGTTGAATGCGACTTCCCAATCTTCAGGAAAAAAACCTTTACTCAGTTTTATTTTGCATGGAGTAAGGGTTTGATTAGCAGTATTGATTGAACGTGCAATTTGTGTAGAAAGAGAATCAAAGATCTCCGGGATATATCCGGGAATCGACATGTTGTAGGATGCATAATGGCAATAACCACCTGGTGCGCTATGGGTGTGCTGCGCCATAATCATCACGTTTTCTTCGTTAAAAACCTGTGTGGTGCTATTTGTTTGCAGCAGTTTGATTACGCCACTCTTCAATTCGGATGGAATAAAACATAGTTCACATTCTACAATGACAACTTTATTTTTCTTAAAATCTTCCAGCACAAAGGTTCTGGCAAATAATGGTGTCTGTATTCCCTTAACTACATTGAAGGCCATGCCGTAACCCAACATTCCTGCGCCTTCTTTATAATTGGTTATTTCTGTTTTATTTAAACCGATTTTAAACGCATTGGTCTGTGCATGGCTGCAGGTTGCAGAAAGGAACAGAAAAAAGAAAAGGTATTTATTCATAGCAGGTCAAAGCAAAATGTGCCATCCGTTTTCTAAAAGTAAGGTTTTGAGGATTGCTAAAGAAAATAGCTTCGAATTTCGCTTTGAAATTATGGACTAAAAACTTTGCTATATTCTTGTTGATGGATGGACAGCTCTTTTTTTTATGGCAGGATAAAAAAGATATCCGATAAGAATACCACTCAACAAACCACCAATATGTGCAGCATTATCCGTATTGCCCTGAAGGCCCATCAATAAATTGAATACCACAAAAAACAAGAGACTCCGCATCATGGTTTTCCTGGCAGTTTTTTGAAGATAATTGGTGCTAAGTAATGCAAAAAACACCCCATATAAACCAAATATCGCTCCTGAAGCCCCAACACCTACACTGAGCGGATGAACAAGCAGACTGGCGATACCTGCGCTGATGCCGGTTAAAACATACGCCGATACTAATCTTATTTTTCCAATTAGTGGTTCAAGATACATTCCGGCATATAGGAGTGCAAATCCATTCATTATTAAATGCATGGCTCCTGCATGTAAAAACATATAGCTGATTAGCCGCCACCATTGCCCGCTGATGACAGCACCTTTAAAATTACCTCCCCAAACAAAAAGACTTTTGGCTGTTGGAGTGATAGGAGAAACGCCTGCAATAGTCATTGCCAAGAAAAGAATAGCACATGTATAGAGCAACAATGGCGTTACTAAATAGGTTTTCGACAGCAGTAATGCTCCATATTTTTCGCGATGCATGGGATGCTTACTCCGTTCTGTAATAGAAAGATTTTCTATCTGTTCATCCAATTCAGCTTTCAATTGGGCAATGGATTTTACATTTTGCTCATTACTCCAGTAATACTCATTTACAGGAGACACGAGAATCCCGGCTTTGTTCCCGGAAATTGAAATTTGTACAAATTCTCCACGTGAATCAGTGCTGAACGGCGTTTGATACAGCAGTTGGTTCTCTGTGAAATTTAATAACTGCCAGTGTAGCGTTAATGCCGCGTCATGAATCAATGCAGCAAACTGGCTGGCAGATTTGCCATTCACTATTAATTCTTCTGAATATACTAAGTCGACAGCTTCTTCCACTTTTTCCTTAATTATTATAAAGGTAAGTTGCTGGGAATCACAATTTTTATTCTATAAAGCTAAGCTGCAATCAGTAAATCTGATATTGGTTGCCATTGTGTTTAACAGGCAGTTGTTTCAGCACTTTTTGATGATAAAACCTGATGGCATAACCAGGCCGAAAAAGCAATCCCTGCTGTATAAGCAAAGGAAGAAAGCAAGTCGCCCCGCAGCATGAAAAAAGACATGCCGATAAAAGACGGATATAAAAGTATGGAAAGGTTTTTTTTTTCGGACTTCCAGTAGAGTCTGTCGTAGCGGCCGGACAAGAAAGCAAATAATGCTATAAAGGCCAGGGAACCGATAATGCCAAAATCAATGTATCCTTCTGCTATCAGTGGGCTGCTGTAATTGGTGAAATCTGAACCTGGTTTTGGCAAGTTGACAATTGCACCGCTGCCAATACTTTTGCCTGACCATATGGATCTGGGAATAAAAAATAATAAGGTTGTTGATAATTGTTTTCCAAAGGATAGTCCGTGCTGCTGGACATAAATTATGGTATTTCTGAATGAGGAGTAGGCATCAAAATCCTGTCCGCAAAATGCATTTTCAAAAAGAGAATAAAATCCTTTCCGGCTATTCTCCAAAGAGGAAAATATTTGTTCAGTAGCAGAATTTTTCATTCTTGCCAAATTGAATAACGGAAAAATCAGTAATAATCCTCCTGTTATTAAAAGGTTGAAAAAATGTTTTTGTTGAACAAAAAATGCCTTGTGCCAACTGAGTAGTATACCGAGGTATAAAGTTGCAATCCAATATCTTGGCACTGCTGCAGGGAAATTTGTGATGATAGCTAAGGAAATGATAGCTAATAAATACGCACTGTTTATTTTCCCTGCCTTGTATAAATGAATCGCTGCAAGACAGTAATAAAGAACAATTCCTTTGAGGGTTTTGTCGGCAAGTAAGTTCAGGGAACTATTTTGAATAACAATGTTGTCCTCGGCCGCGCTTCTGCTCCACAAGTTTCCGGAAATAAAATATTGAATAAGGATGACGATGAAAAAAAACACCATCCCCGGTAGTTTAAATCGGTTTAGATTGATTTCCATTACTCCTTCTACGGAGTTTGTTGAATTATCTTTTCCAAGCCTGTTTTGATAAATAAAATGATACAAAATCATGCCCAGAATAATAATGGTATTGCAGATGGCGAAACTGTATTCATCGCCCGAGTTTTGCATCCAGGGAAAGGGAAATTTGCCACTCAAATATTGCAGGAGAGGTGCTGCTCCCATAAAAAACAGACAAAAAATATTAAAAACTTTATTGAGGGAAAAGGGCAGTTTATCCTTCATTAGTCCATAAAGTGCCAAGGAGATAATGAGAAGAAATCCAATGATATTCACGACCATCCAAATGTTCAAAATGATTTTTTTATTCTGATTCAAATATAAGGGCATTAAATCTCCCATCCTCATTCAGTTAGTGATTGCTTTATCATAATTTGCCAATTACCTTTTGGCGGTTTTCTTATGGAATTTACATCAGGTCTTACATCATTCCCATTTTAGCATTTTAGTCAGGGTATTACAGCGTATTTTGCGCTTGAATAAAACATAAACGTTATGAAAAATTTAGTTTGTATTGCTTTTACAGCATTTGTTTTTACCGGTTGCGGCAATGATAACGCTGCAGAGCAAGCGCGATTACAACAGCAACGCAGTGTTGATTCTATGGCTTTGGTAATGCAACAGCAGCAAGCAGAGATTGCCCATCAGCGTGCTATTGATTCAATGAACGCTGTAGTGGCTGCAAAAGAGGAAGAAACCAGAGCGGCCAAAAATTCCCGTGTTTCCCGCTCATCAAATTCTACAACCTATGTGCAGTCTAATGCGGGAAGAGCAGAAACAGCAGCTCCTGCCGAAGCAAAAAGAAAAGGCTGGAGTGGTGCTGCTAAAGGTGCCGCAATAGGCGCTGGTGTTGGTGCGCTGTCAGGTGCATTGATAGATGACAAGAAAGGTCGTGGTGCTATTATTGGTGGCGTTGCGGGAGCCGGAATCGGAGCCGGAACGGGAGCTATTATTGACGGATCTAAAAAGAAAAAGTAATCATCCTTTACCATAATTTAAGGCAGATGGCCTTTAAATAGAACTGACGAATTCCTGTAAAGGTTCGTCAGTTTTTTTGTTTGAGATATGCCGGGTATTAATATAGCCTACTCGTTGAATTTATAGTGTTTAAATTCAAACGATTGAATTTATAGTAAATTTGGAAAGGTATTTTAAACGTTGAAAATGAGTTAAGCAAATGCTTTGTAAATGCTGATAAATCCTATTCTATGAATAAACTGGGAATCTTTATTTTTTTGTTTTTTTATGCGGAACATTCATTTTCACAACGAATCCCCAGGAAGTATAGAAAATATTTCAAAGACTGTTGTGAAGCGAAAAAAACCAACATAAGAAATCTCATTGAGATTGACGGATATTACACTATGGGTTTTGTTTATCCTGAAAATTCTATCAGGGATACTTTTTATTCCTGTATTTTATTTTATGAAGATGGTTTTCAAGTAGGTGCCTGGGGAGGACCAAGTATTCCCGCAAACAATCATTACCTCATGCAGGTAGATAAAAATGGAGCAAAAGATTATTTTT
>DLGS01000365.1:461-2738 GCA_002482815.1 Bacteroidetes bacterium UBA7688 | reverse complement strand
AAAGTGGCACCCTGGCAGAAATTGACCGGCGTAGTAACTGAAGGTGTAACCGGTAAGGCTATTGGTTTTATCGTAATATAAATCGTATCGTTAATGGTACAAGGAGAAAACAAGCTGGTACCCACCGCCCTGTAGGTGATAGCTGAAGAGCCGACAGTAATACTATTGCTCGTTCCTGATAAAACGGACAAACCCGTGGAAGGTGACCACGCCCCCCAGCTGAATGCCGAACCATTCTGAATCTCAACAGGCAATACTTTTCCTGTGCACGCACTTATCGTATCGCCCGAATTATAGGTCACCCCATTAGAATACCAATTGGACTTAACCTGTAAAAAGGCTGAATCTAAATCTTCTTCTTTTAAAATATAGGTGTATGCAATGTTGGTACTGTCACCCGCTTTCAGCGAGTCTATTTTAAAAATTATCCCTATGGAATAATTAAAAGGAGCAGCACCATTTGAATACTTGAACATGGACGCAGCTGAAGGCGATTCTGCATAAATATTTCCCAAGCTATAACCGATGTTAGGATAAAAATCCAGATAGCGAAAAACTTTTGCACGACAATCTTTCGAGCCGAGGCCCAGGTAACTTCCGCTAACAGAACCACGGGCTATCACCAGCGATTTGTTGTCTGTGTTTGGTGTTTGGTGTTTGATGGTATCCAGGGTCAGAAGATTTGATCCGCCTAATCCGGCATCATTATCCGGATTTACACCCTGATAATAATAGAGATCTTTTAAAGTCGTATCGGCAATATTTTTAATTTTTACCGAACCGACAAAATAGAGCTTTGTAGTGTCCAGGTAAATGTCCTGCGTAATTTCAAATTTGCTGTTGCTTCCTTTCCAGATAGCATGCACCGTTTTTCCGACAGTATAATTTAATATCTGAGCACATGTAAAACCGGCAGGGCCTGTATAAGTGGTACTACTGATATGACGTTGTGTGGTAATTTTCACGTCATTCTCTTCTATTGCCCAACCCTGGTAGGGTGATCCCGCCAGGAAATAGTCACCATAGAAGGCTTTTGTCCCTGTTGTCCAGCCATCTTTATCCGGATCGGCTATAAACCCCAGGGAAGTAGGCGGTAAACCAGAGGATGTATAAGAGCGTCCATGATAGCCAGAAGGACAAGCAAATTGGGAACCAAAAGCCCCATTCGGTCCCAAACCGACTTCCACATATTGCCCTTTCAGAAAATTATCACCAGCTATCAATTGGGCAGAAGACAAAGCCGGCATTGAAAAACTGAAAAGGCAAGCAAGTAAAGTTTTGCAGATAAATTGTTTCATAATTTTTGTATTTAAAAATGTTATTGGCTATGCTATGTTTCTCAGTTTTCAATCGGCTGGATGAAAATAGCTCAGGCCTTTTGTGGGCACCTCACTTAATCGACCGGGGGAATGGTATAATCGCTGAACGGAAACGCTGATTACCGATCATTGTAACTCCGATTCTAAAACAGAAACACAGAAAACCTGTTCTCCTGCAAATTTGGAGTAACAGAAAAAACCTAAAAAAGGGAAAACACCTTATTTGATGAGACAAAACACCTGAAAATAAAAGAGGCCCCGCAAATTGCGGGGCCTCTTTCAAAACAGAGAATTAACTATAGAAATTAGTTACTTGCCTTTGTAATTTTTTCTACAGAAATCAATTGATCATATTCATCCATAATCTGAAGGAAATAGGTACCATCAGCTGCATTGGTCAAATCAATTGTTTTTACATTTTTCTCTTCCAGAACTACCTGACCAAAGATATTGCTGACACGAACTGCAATTGCTGCAGGAGCTTCGATATGAACGATATTGTTTGTCGGATTTGGATAGATTTTCAAATCAGATTTATTAACCAGGTTGCTGATGCTTGTAGGTTTGTTTACAATCAGTGTATCAGACAAAGTTGTACATCCATTCTCATCTGTAACCTCAACATGGTATTTTCCATTGGTGGTGATGGTACGCTTGAAGTTCAAAGCACCAGGGATGATAACACCATTGCGATACCATTGATAGTACTTGTATATAGCAGGGATCTGAGCCAGCGGATCTACAAAAGAAATAATTGGTTTAACCGGCGTTGGATATTGCGTAACAACTGAAGTTGTTGTAGTATCCACACAACCAAAATTGTTTGTTACTTCAACATAATAAGCACCTGGAAGGTCTATCACTTTTATATTTTCTTTCAGTGTTGCTGGTAACAATAGAGATCCGTCTTTAATCCAGTTAAACGTATAAGTAAGAAATCCGGGATTACAAGTCAACA
>DLGS01000365.1:0-434 GCA_002482815.1 Bacteroidetes bacterium UBA7688 | reverse complement strand
CAAGTCAACAAGGTGGAACTATTTGCACAAATACTAACTTCTGATGGAGATAAGGTTGGTTTTGCTGATGTATCCTGCTGAACAAAAATTTCAGCTTTTGCTTTACAACCATAAACATCGGTTACTTCAACACCACTAAAACCAGTCACGCCAACATCAAATTTATCTGAAGTTGCACCGCTCACCGGTGTGCCTAAAGATTGCCATTGATATCCCGTTGCTGTAGGGGCTGTTGCCTGAAGACGAATTGTTTTTCCTTCGCAAAAAATTATTCCTGATGTTGCAGTTGAAGCCACAGAGACAATCGGTGAAGGCTGTACCTGTACATCAATTGCTGCACGTGTACCTTCGCAAGAACCTACAGAAGCTGCAGAAGTCTGACTTACATAATAAATTGTGCTTCCGACTGTGCCGGTACCCGGAGTAGGTGCAAC
>DLGS01000325.1:207-7888 GCA_002482815.1 Bacteroidetes bacterium UBA7688 | reverse complement strand
GCTACAGTGTAAAACGTTACTGGAATTTTCAGCCGTTTTATGATAAGGCAACAACGATACCTACCATCGATCAGGTGATGAGAGACCCATCCCTGAGTGCATGGGTTTCTGCGTGGGCAAATAATCCTTTCAAACCGCATCTCGTAGCCAGGACAAGACCTTCTGCCTACATGAAAAATACGGTGATGAAATACCTGGACAATCTGATTGCGTGGGGAGATAGTCTTTTCCGTAGTGATTCCAGGGAAGCCATCAACGAAGCAACATTATTATACATTCTTGCATCGCAAATATTGGGGCGCAGACCTGAAAAAATTCCGCAAAGAGCTCAGCCGGTAGTACAGACTTATGCGACATTGGACGCTGCCGGCATAAATGACTTTGGTAACGCGATGGTGAAAATTGAGAACGTGCTCCTGTCTTCCGGTGCTACATCGCATTCGCACAAGGTGTATACTGGATTATATGGCCCTGCAGGAAAATCTACAATTCCATCGAGCCCTTACCCGGTTACGCATGTTAAATATGAGCCTGTATACCTGACAGGAAATATGTTCTATTTCTGTACTCCGGAAAATGAAAAGCTGCTTCAGTACTGGGATATACTTGCCGACCGCTTGTTCAAAATCAGGAACAGCCAGAGCATTGATGGCGTAACACGCGATCTGGCTTTGTTTGCCCCACCTATCGATCCGGCAATACTAGTAAAAGCTGCAGCTTCCGGTGTTTCCATTGCAGATGCCTTAGGAGATCTGTCGGCGCCATTACCATCCTACCGCTTCATGATCATTGCTCAGAAAGCTACTGAACTCGTTCAGGAGGTAAAATCACTCGGCTCTCAGCTGCTTTCCGCTCTGGAGAAAAAAGATGCTGAAATTATTTCTCTGTTGCGCAGTAGTCAGGAAATAAAAGTGCTTGACTCAATGACGGACTTGAGAAAGTTACAGATTGATGAGTCTAAAAAGCAAATCGAAGCTTTGCAATCTCAAATTTTAATTTCATCTGCAAGAAAGGATCACTATATCAAAATGCTTGCCGGAGGCTGGATTCCCGAGGAAGATGAGAATATGCAAAGGATGAAACGCGGAGTAACTTTAAGTACAATCCAGGGTTATGTTTCTGCATTTGGCCAGTTTATGTCCCTGATTCCAAATTTCACACTAGGCCCATTCTCCTTTGGCGCAACATTTGGTGGAGCAAACCTTGGTATGGCAGCAGGAGTGGTAGCCTCTGTGATTGGGGTCTCTGCAAATAAAAATATAATGGAAGCAGGCATGGCTGCTACAAGGGCAGGATATGTACGCAGGGAGCAGGACTGGGGCTTGCAGGTTCGTATGGCCGATGCTGAAATAAGCCAGATCAACAAACAAATAGTTGCCGCAGAGGTGCGTACTGCCATGGCAGAAGTTGAACTTAAAAACCATGAACTACAGATGAAAAATGCGGATGAGATGGACCTGGCCATGAGAGATAAATATACAAACGAACAACTTTATGACTGGCTGATTAATCAAATATCATTCACTTACTTCCAGGGTTATAAGTTGGCTTTTGAAACAGCGAAAAAAGCAGAACGTTGTTTCCGTTATGAACTCAACCTCGATACCAGTGATTACATTCAGTTTGGGTATTGGGATAGCCTTCATAAAGGTCTGATGGCCGGAGAATTGCTGACTTTCGATATTAAAAGGATGGAGGCAGCCTATCTGGATAAAAATAAGCGTCAGTTGGAGATGACAAAAAATATCTCTATTGCTTCCCTGAATCCGGACGCATTGGTAGCTTTGAGGATCAATAAAGTCTGCGAGATTGAATTGCCTGAATGGCTTTTTGATATGGATTATCCGGGACAGCACATGCGTCGAATTAAATCAGTAAGTATTTCTATTCCTTGCGTAGCAGGACCCTACACCAGCATCAGTTGTAAGCTGTCGCAACAAAGCAGTAAATATCGTAAGAATGGATTCCTGACCGGCGGGGAGTATGTGGAAACAGAAAGCGACAACCGTTTTACTTACATGTTTGGCAATATTCAATCAATTGCAACGAGCACGGGGCAGAACGATAACGGACTATTCGAACTGAACTTTCGTGATGAAAGATACCTTCCTTTCGAAGGTACAGGAGCTATAAGCCGGTGGACAATAGAATTACCAGCCGCCTATGCGCAATTTGATTACAGTACTATATCAGATGTAATTCTTCATGTGAAGTTTACAGCCCAGGATGCCGGTGCTACCAGGGCAAAGGCGATAGAATATGTACAGAGCATTGTGAAGGAGAATACAGAGGGTAAAGGTCTATATCGTTTGTTTGACCTGAAACATGAATTCTCAAATGAATGGCATCAATTGCTGAACGGAACAGCACCAACGCTGGTACTGAACAGTATTAAGCAGCGACTGCCGTACATGGTTCAGGGATTTGATTCAGGAGATTTCAGCATTATCAATGCAGAGATTTTTATGGATAAAGATTTCACCGCCTCAATTTCTGCGTCAGCAACTATACCACCAGATCCTTCATTTACCGGAGCAGGAACATACGGGTCAATATTCCGATACACGCAAAGCAGTATTAGTCCGGCTGTTGATGAAGCCTGGCATATTCACTTCGACGAAGTGGCGCTCAACGATGTATCAGAATGCTGGATGGTTATAAGATACAATATCGATTACTAAATAATCTTCCCGGAAGGACAGACTATTGTTCTTCCGGGAAAAATTTCAGATTTGCTCAGACCCCGATTACTAAATACTGAACAATTCATACTTAGTACAAATACCCGAAATCATGCCCACCGATCAAAACACCAACCAACAATCCTCTGGCGGAAACAAACATCCCCTGGATCGCTATACCGTGCAGCCACAACAAAGTGGTGGTGACGGACAGGAAAAAAGTCCTTACTATAAATCCCAGGCACCTTCTATGTCATTGCCAAAAGGAGGTGGTGCGCTTAAAGGTATTGACGAAAAATTTAATGTTAATGCGGTGAACGGAACAGCTGGATTGGACATTCCTTTCCCATTAACTCCTGGTCGCGCGGGCTTTACACCTTCACTTTCTATTTCTTACAACTCCGGTGCCGGCAATAGTGAATTTGGTATGGGCTGGGGAATGTCATTGCCATCTATTCAACGCAAGACAGACAAGCGTTTGCCGCAGTATAATGATGCCGATGAATCAGATGTTTTTTTATTAGCCGGAGCGGAAGACCTGGTGCCGAAACTTGATGAGACCGGTGACCCTGTAGAACATACTGAGGGCAGCTATTTCATTAAAGAATTTGTCCCCCGTATTGAAGGTTTATTTGCCCGTATTGAATTGGTTAAACGCACTGATACAGGGGATTGCTGGTGGCGCGTTGCTACCAAAGATAATATCCTTACCTATTATGGACTGACCTCAGCATCAAGAATTGCGGATCCGGAAGCACCCGCACGAATTTTTAAATGGTTGCCTGAAATTGTATTGGATCATAAAGGTAATGTACAGCAGTTCTTCTATGTTGGGGAAGACAAAGCAAATGTTGCTCCTTCAGCACACGAGTACAATCGTCTCAATGATATTGCACCCTTCACAAACACTTATCTCAAAAGTGTTGGGTATTGCAACCTGGAACCCTTTTTCATTACTTCAGATGTTTACGAACCAGCGTTACCTGCTGTCACTTATCTGATGGAATTTGTCCTTGATTATGGTGACCATGATGCAGCTGAACCGGAGTATGTTCCTTCACAGGATTGGAATGGTCGTACTGATGCGTTCTCTGATTTCCACGCTGGATTTGAAATAAGGACTTACCGCCGTTGTAAAAGGGTTCTGATGTTTCATCGTTTCAGGGAATTAAATGCAGGCGCAAGTCTTGATCCGGTTTTAATAAGGTCAATTGACCTTATCTATTATCAGGACCAGACACCGAATGATCCTGCATTACCAAATGATCACGCAGGGATTGATTATATTGTCTCCATTACACAAACAGGATATTATTTTGATGGCAGCAGCAACCTGATAAAAAAATCTTTACCGCCCATAACTGTCGATTACCAGGCCATTGAATGGGACTATACGATTCATGACGTTGCACCAGAAGATTGGGCAAATGCTCCACAGGGACTTACCGGAAACTATCAATGGACTGATTTTTTCGGAGAGGGATTACCAGGAATATTGAGTGAACAAGGTAATGCATGGTGGTATAAAAGAAATATGGGCGATGGCCATTTTACTCACGCACTGAATATTGCACCAAAACCATCACTCGCAGGATTGGGCAGCAATCTTCAATGGCAGGATCTTGATGCTGACGGGAGAAGACAGGTCGTAAGTTATGATACAAGTTTGCCCGGCTATTTTGAAGCAGCATTGCCAACCAAAGATGATATAGATGGAATACAGGAATGGGAAGCATTCCGGGCATTTCAGGAAAATATCAATATAGACTGGAACAGTCCTTACAACAAAATGTTGGACTTGGATGGTGATGGCCGTCCTGACTTGCTATTATGTGAAGACAGGATTTTTACATGGTATAAAAATAAAGGAAAAGAAGGTTTTGGACTAGGTGGATATTCCTCGGTAGAACACAACGAAGATAAAGGCCCAAGGTTATTGTTGAATGACCAGGTTCAGAGTGTCTATCTCGCTGATCTGAATGGTGATGGTTTGACAGATCTTGTTCGTATCCGCAATGGCGAGGTTTGTTACTGGCCCAACAAGGGTTATGGCCGTTTTGGTGCAAGAGTGACGATGAGCAATTCTCCAACTTTTGACCATTCTGACACTTTCAATCCCCAATACATTTACATCAGCGACATCACCGGCACCGGTGCTGCCGATATTTTATACCTAGCTCAAGGCAAGTGTACTGCTTACATCAACCGCTCCGGTAATAGTTTAAGCGAAGGGGTGGACATTGCAACATTACCGGGCATTGACCCTTACAGCAAAGTAGCTGTTATCGATTTTCTGGGAAACGGCACCACTTGTATTGTCTGGAGCAGTTCGCTGCCGCAATATGCCAATGCTCCTTTGCGCTACATCGACCTGATGGGCGGTAAAAAACCGCACCTGATGAACACCTACCACAATGGTATGGGGAAGTCAGTAAGCCTGAAATATAAGAGTTCAACTAAATATTATTTAGCAGATAAACTAGCCGGTACACCCTGGGCAACGAAGCTGCCTTTTCCTGTTCATTGCATTGAGGAAATTATCACAGCTGATGTAGTCAGTGAAACAAGCTACAAACAAAGCTATAGTTACCACCACGGTTATTACGACCATGCCGAGCGCGAGTTCAGGGGCTTTGGTCGTGTAGATACCATTGATACGGATACTGCGGTAACAGATGATGATGGTTCTGACCCTTCAGAAAGATTAGACCAGGACCCGGTACTCACTAAATCCTGGTACCATACCGGTGCCTGGATGGAATTTGAATTGCTCACAGATGCCTATGCCAGGGAATATTTTATAGCTAACGAGGATAATGAAATCGGAACGGCCATCAGTATCCCTTCAGGTCTTTCAGCTAAAGAACAACGTGAGGCTTACCGTGCCATGAAGAGTTCCCCATTGCGTCAAGAGATTTATGCATTGGATGGTTCAGCCAAAGAAGGAATCCCTTATGCCATCACTTCTTTTGGATATTGCGTCCTCAAATTACAAAGCATACCTGCCAATACAGCAATCGGAAATGGCACTTACCCTAATGCTGTTTTCTTCAATTACCAGGAACAAAAACTCAGCCAGAGTTGCGAGCGCTTTGTAGAGGACCCACGCGTTACGCACGAAATTTCATTAGAGATTGATGAATACGGAAATGTGCTGCAAGCGGCTCAAATTGTGTATCCGCGTGCCAATACACCAGCATTTTTACCTTCGGAAGTGGTGGATGCGCAGGAGAAAATGCACATCACTTATAGCCGTAGTGCTTATACAAACGACATACTGGATAGTGATCTGGAATACCGGCTGCGCCTGCCTTTTGAAAGTGTAGGCTGCGAGTTGTATGTGCCATCTTACGCTGGCAGTCTTTGGGTAAAAAGTGATCTGTTCGATGTTGTTGATGGGATGAGTATTTCCGCTTACAGCACCCCAATGACAGGTGGTAGCCCTATCCTGCGGAAACTTAGCCATAGCAAAACTTTGTTCCGTGAAAATGATGCGCTTACAGCTTTGCCATTGGGTGATTTAGAAACTTTAGCTATCCCCCATGAACAATACACCCTCGCATTTAGCGATGATATTATTGCGAGTCCTTTTACAGATGCGAAACTGGAGGAAGGTGAATATATTGACCTCGATAGTGATGATAATTATTGGGTTCCTTCGGGACAAGTAGAATATGGTGCAGTTCCCGAAAATGACTTTTATTCTGTGCATGAATTTCATGATCCCTGGGGAAATACAACTGGTATCGAATATTGGGATAATGGTACAGAAGCATATTGGCTCTTACCGAAAAAAACAACGGACGCTTTATCCAATGAATCACTGGTCAACACTTACGACTGGCGCATCTTACAGCCCACTCTCATGACGGACATCAACGGCAATCAAAGTGAAATTGCTTACGATGCGCTCGGTATGCCGGTGGCAATGGCTGTAAAAGGAAAGCCGTCTCCTGCAACTGCCGAAGGCGATAACCTCAGCGGCCTGAATATTGAAGACTATACTGTGCAGGAAGATTTTTGGGATGATCCGGAAACGTATGCGGCAGCCTTGCTGGGCAATGCAACAATGCGCTGTTTGTACAAATTAGAAACAGCTACAGATTCGGAGCCCACCCGCGTAGCCATGATTGGCCGCGAAATTCATTTTGAGGATGAAGTAACTCCAAGCCCTTTAGTGATCCGCATTACCTACACTGATGGCTTCGGGCGCATTGCCATGCACAAAGTTCAGGTAGCCGACGACCCGTTGACCAGCGATCCCCGCTGGTTAGGCAGCGGCAAAACAGTGTACAATAATAAAGGTGCAACCGTACTCCAATACGAACCTTATTTCAGCACCACACACGCCTACGACCCTGCCGAACAGGCTGCTAACCTGGGCGTGAGCCCTCGTATGCATTATGACGCTATGGGTCGTATTCGGCGTACCGATATGCCTGATGGTACTTTTAGCTACACCATCTGGGATGGCTGGATGCAGGTAGTGTATGATGCCAACGATACTTCTACAGACAGCGACTGGTACACGCTTTACAGTGCAGGCACTACTGAGCAACAGGACGCTGCCGACAAAGCTGCAGCTCATTACGACACGCCCTCCATCGTACACCTTGATTCACTGGCGCGTCCTTTTTATTCGATACAATTATTAGAGGCAGTAACTATTACCGAAGAGGAAACAGGCCTCGAGTACGACCTTACGGGTATTGATCATATCACTTCTTACGAAAACCTCGACATCACAGGCAATCGTTTGTCTGTGGTGGATGGTCGTGGTAATACGCCGCTTACTTATACCTACAATTTGCTTAAAGTGCCGATGCAGCAAATCAGTGTTGATTCCGGTACCAATTATATGCTGGCAGATGTGAGCGGACAACCGCTTTATGCCTGGGATGCCGATAGCCGTGAGTTTCATTTTGAGTATGATGCCTTGCGTCGACCAACAGCCAAAGAAGTAACTTATTCGGCTACAACTTATAAAATCGAAGAAACTA
>DLGS01000325.1:0-156 GCA_002482815.1 Bacteroidetes bacterium UBA7688 | reverse complement strand
CAACTTATAAAATCGAAGAAACTATCTATGGCGAAGGCCAAACCAACGAGCAACTATTCAACCTCCGTGGGCAGGTATATTGCCACCGCGATAATGCAGGGGAATCTTTTGTAACCCTGTACGATTTTAAAGGCCTGCCCAAAAACACCACTCTTG
>DLGS01000357.1 GCA_002482815.1 Bacteroidetes bacterium UBA7688 | reverse complement strand
GGGCACCTCCTGGATATGTTGGTTATGATGAAGGTGGACAGCTCACAGAAGCCGTGCGTCGCAAGCCTTATTCAGTTGTTCTTTTAGATGAAATAGAAAAAGCACATCCCGATACTTTCAATGTTTTATTGCAGGTGTTGGATGATGGAAGACTGACCGACAATAAGGGTAGGGTGGTCAACTTCAAGAATACGATTGTGATTATGACCAGCAATATGGGAAGTCATATTATTCAGCAGAATTTCGAAACAGTGAACGAGCAAAACCTGGACGAAGTGGTGGATGCCACAAAAGAACAGGTGATGGATTTATTGAGGCAGACTTTGCGTCCGGAATTTTTGAACCGTGTTGATGATGTGATTATGTTCCATCCTTTAATGAGGAAAGAAATCAAAGGAATTATAAAAATACAATTGAACGGCATTAAGAACCAGCTGCAAAAGCAAGGCATTGAACTGGAGTTTTCTGATTATGCATTGGAATACCTGGTGGAAAATGGATTTGATCCGCAGTATGGTGCAAGACCTTTGAAAAGGGTAATTCAGAAAGAAGTCATTAACCTGCTGAGTAAAAAAATCATTGCAGGAGAGATTGATAAAACAAAACCTGTACTAATCGATGTTTTTGACGGCACAGTGGTTATGCGGAATAACTAAGACCGTTTTCAATTATAAAGCCGCTCCAAAATTACCTGGAGCGGCTTTATTCTTTCCTTATTTTGTGCAATAACATCGAACTTTAATCGTTAATGGAGAAAATCAAACCCTATGAAAATAGCTCTTATCTTATCGGTTTTTAGTATTACAATGCTTTTGTTCTCCTGCAGTAAAAAAGACTATACCTGACATTGTGAAGGCGGCTTTGACGGAGGAGGGCAAACGATGATTATCAGTAAATCCTCCAAAGGAAACGCAGAGACAGAATGCTATTCAAAGAATGATGCACCGGGCACAGATGATGGATTCAGCAATTGCGAATTGAAGTAATCATATTGTTGAAAAAGGCTGCCCTTTCCCGGGCAGCCTTTTTATTTTAGTCAATAATTTTTTCAATATTTTCCAGAACGAAATTGATGCCTTCAGCATTTTCTTCCGTTTTGATGGCGACTCCTTTCAGCTGAGCCCCGCTGTAGCCTTTGTTGTTTTGCAGTCCTCTGCGTTTTGTTTTATCTTTTACCTGTATGATGCCTTTTGCACAGACATAATCATTCTGAATAAACAGCTCAAGGTACTCCTGTCCATTTATTTCTTGGGATTTGTTATACCAGTAGCTCAGATTTTCGGCGCCTTCATGCTGCATTTGCTTTGCCAGTTCTTTCTTATACTCCTGCGATTCAGGTGGGTATTGGTCGAATACCGGATTGAGGTTTTTGCATGCTTTCCGGTCGCACGAAGATGTAAAAACGCTTAAGGTTGCCAGCAATGAAAATGTAATTAATCTGCGGTGTGATTTCATAGGAAATATGTTTAAGGATATGATCAGGGTAATTTTCTTTCCATCAGATTTTCAGGATTGGCGAGCGCTGTAAATCCAAACTGGCGGTAAAGATTATGTGCATCCCGTGTTGCCAGCCTCCATATTTTGATATGCTTCAAAACCTCGTGATTTAGAATAGCATCCATTATTTTTTTTGAATAACCCTTTCCACGATGTTCTTCAGTAATAAAGACATCCATCAGGTAAGCAAACTGAAAAAAATCGCTGACTACTCTGGCGAATCCGATTTGCTGCCCGTTAAGGAAAACACCAAAGCACAATGAATGATCGATGCAGGTTTTCATTTCCTCTACAGTTCTTCCCTTTGCCCAGTAAGTGTTGGAAATAAATTGGTGTATAAATCCTACATCGAGTTTTTCTTTGTCTGTGCTAATGATGATTTCTTCCATTGTATGTTTTACTTTTTCAACCACATCGGTTTTGTCTTCAGTATTTCTTTATGAATTTTACAATCCGCAACATGAGCGCCCGGTAAGTATCCGATACTCATTAAAAATTCATTCACAATCTCGCCGCCAGTGAATTTGAACGTCTTTTTAAACAATTTTACCCATTCTTCCTTTGGCTTCGGGTGGTGGTGTTCCAGCCATTTTTCAAACGAACCAAATTCTTTTTGCAAAGCAAGAATGCTTTTTGCATTTTCTATGGCAGCATTTACTTTCAGTTTGTTTCGGATAATTCCGGCGTCTGCCAATAGTCTTTCCCTGTCCGTTTCCGTGTAAGCGGCCACTTTTTTAATGTTGAAATTATCATACGCTTTTCTAAACGTTTTTTCCTTCTTTAATATTGTTTCCCAGCTCAGGCCTGCCTGGTTTATTTCAAGGACAAGCCTGCAAAAAAGTTCGTTGTCATCATGGATGGGGAAGCCGTACAATTTATCGTGATAGGCTTTGTGTAAGGCTTTTCTCTCGTCTTGCATCGTTTCGATGGCACTGCAGTAGGACATTTGGATAGTTTTTAGGTAGCAATAATACTTTGAACGTTTGATATTTCAGTCAGATCTTTTCATCTGCTGTAAACACCAGGGCGGAGACCGGTTTTCACCCATCTCCGCCCTGCGATAATTTATTTTTTTGAAATGAAAGCTTAGTTCTTCTTCCAGACTTTTTGTGTCAGC
>DLGS01000158.1:3150-7687 GCA_002482815.1 Bacteroidetes bacterium UBA7688 | reverse complement strand
AAAGACCACCATGGCCTTTTGCAATGTTATTGATAAGCTCCTGGATCAATACTGTTTTACCAACACCCGCACCACCGAACAAACCGATTTTACCACCTTTTGCATAAGGCTCAATCAGGTCGATAACTTTAATACCGGTAAACAATACTTCAGTTGCTGTACTTAATTCTTCAAATTTTGGAGGTTTAGCATGGATAGCACGGCCACCAACTTTGCTCAATTGAGGCAAACCATCGATTGCATCACCGGTTACGTTAAACAAACGACCTTTAATTTGCTCTCCGATAGGCATTGTAATCGGAATACCTGTATCGATTACTTCCATACCGCGCATCAAACCCTCGGTACCATCCATTGCCACGCAACGAACGCTATCTTCACCAAGATGCTGCTGAACTTCAAGAACAACCACGTCACCGTTGTCGCGCTTCAATTCCAGTGCGTTATAAATTTCTGGCAATTTGCTGTCGTTTGCAAAATGCACGTCCACTACAGGGCCGATAATTTGTTTGATTTTACCAGTGTTAGCCATCTATGATAATATTATAAAAGAATTGTTGTTGGAAATTTGCGGCAAAAGTAAGGCTATATTACTAAAGTGCAAAAATTGATTCTTTCTTTTTTGTTTTAAAATGACTGAAACATGGTTCACCTCTGCTCCTCTTAATAAAATTCAATCTGTTTTAACATTTATAGCTGTGGAAATAATCATTCCCAGGGTTTAATAAACAAAAAACGGATGAAAAATTTAAATATGCCGCTTGTGGCTATTTTATTTACAATTTCTGCTATAGGTCAGCCTTCAGGTTCAGAAAGTTCCTTCAGAAAAAAATTGAGTTTACAGGCAATCAGTCTTACCCGAACTAAAGTAGTGTATAACCCTGCATATGTTTCAATGCCCTACCCAATGGGCGATGTGCCGCCAAATACCGGTGTCTGTACAGATGTGGTCATAAGGGCATACCGGAAATTGGGCATTGACCTGCAAAAAGAGGTTCACCTAGACATGGAAAAAAATTTTGATGCCTACCCTAAAATCTGGGGAAGAACAACGACCGATAAAAACATCGACCATCGCCGCGTACCAAACCTGATGAAATATTTTAGCCGAAAAGGAAAAATCCTGGCCTTGTCAAACAATCCGGCACATTATCACCCGGGAGAGATTGTCTGCTGGGAGATAAGCAACGGAGTAACACATATAGGATTACTGATAGAACAGAAGTCAAAAGACGGCAAAAGAAATCTGGTAGTACACAACATAGGAAACGGGCAGGTTATTGAGGATTGCCTTTTTGATTTTAAAATTATCGGGCATTACTACTTTAACCCAAATTTACAATAGCATCATGCCTGCATTTTGTGCACCTTTGCGCTTAATATGGCAGGCATTTACATCCACATTCCATTTTGCCGCAAGGCTTGCACTTATTGCAATTTCCATTTTTCGACTTCATTGGCGCAAAAAGAGGATATGCTGTCGGCCATTGCCTGGGAATTGGAAAATCAGAGAGCATATTTGCAGGGCGAAAAGATTGAAACCATCTATTTTGGTGGCGGAACGCCGTCCCTCCTGAATGCAGAAGAACTGCAAAAAATATTCGGGCTGATAGAAAAACATTATGACCTCAGCAATTTGCAGGAATGCACCCTGGAGGCCAACCCCGACGACTTGAATGCGGCTTATGTAAAATCACTGCGAACCACACCCATCAACAGGTTTAGTATTGGCGTGCAGTCATTTTTCGACAGTGATTTGAAATACATGAATCGCGCGCACAATGCCCAGGAAGCTGACTATGCCATCAAAACAGCACAGGATGCGGGCTTTGAAAAACTGACTGTGGATTTGATTTACGGTACACCCGGACTAAGTAATCTGATGTGGCTGGAGAATATTGAAAAAGTACGCTCACTGGCCATTCCACATTTCTCTGCCTACGCACTGACGGTTGAAGAGGGAACCGCCTTGCACCATAACATCCACCAGAAGAAACAAACCCCGGTGGATAATGAACAATCTGCCCAACAACTGGAATTATTGATGCAATATGCGCCGGCAATGGGTTTTGAGCAATATGAAATATCAAATTTTGCCGGCAAAGGTCAATATGCGCTGCACAATACCAACTACTGGAAAGGAATTCCTTACCTGGGAATCGGGCCATCTGCACACAGCTTTGATGGACGTAACCGAAGGAATAATATTGCCAACAACAGTAAGTACATCAAAAGCATACTGCAGGAAAAAAAACCGGATTTCGAGGAAGAAATCCTGACAGACACGCAACGCCTGAACGAATATATCATGACGTCCCTGCGCACCATCTGGGGTTGCCGTTTAGACAAAATTGAAACAGATTGGGGCGCCGCTGCGGCCAATCAAATCAAAAAAGCCAGCCAGATTTTCGAAGAGAAAAAATGGCTGACTTTAAATAACAATATTCTGTTACTGACAAATGCCGGTCGATTATTTGCCGATGGCATCGCAGCTGATTTATTTCTGGAGGAAGACTAAAGGCGGAAAGTAACACCGAAGCGTGCATCAGACAATACATTGCCTCCGCCCAGTTCAAGATTCAAGCCGAAGCCATTCGTGAAATAATAACGGCCTCCTACTTGTAATCCGGCTGACAAACCATCATAGCGGCGGTAAGAATAATCCGGGGCACCAATAGGACGATCGTATGAAGCAATGCTGTAACCGATGTTGGCACCTGCATACAAATCCCAGTTGTGTGGAATATGAAACACCCGGTTAAAGTGATAATTCCCAATAGCGCTCACCGTAGTAACCGAAAAATCATAACGATATTTACTCCAATCAGTTCCATAACGTCTGTGACTGATTACTCCACCCAATGTAAAATCAGGATGGATATAACCTTCGAGACCTGCATAAACGGGAATGCCATAGTTAGACAGGCCAACACCAAGGTTGATTAATACTTTTCCGTAATGAGGTGCCTGTTTAGCTGCCTGCGCCTGAGCAGCCTTGTTTGATCCCAGGAGAGCCAATGCTGCAATTAAAATTGTCTTTTTCATAATCAGATCATTTTAAGTGGTGATCGTCCGGAAGATTCCGCACGAATAATGACCCAAAAATAGAAGATGTAGACCCAGTCTGTATTTTCTTATGCTTATTTTAAGATACTCTTTATAATTGCCATTGGTATGGTTTTCGCTATTTTTGCGTTGATTTTTAATTCATACATTGAACTAAAAGCCTTTATTTTACATCAAATACACAATATGGCAATATCGAAAGAGGTAAAAACGGGATTAATGGTGTCCATTTCCGTTATTGTAATTATAATAGGAACTTATTTTCTGAAAGGCTTCAACCTGTTTTCTTCCGACCACACTTACTACATTTATTTTGAAAACGTGCAGGGCCTGACACCTTCGGCTGCTGTTCAGGTAAATGGCTTGCAGGTTGGCAATGTCAGCGAAATCAAACTGGAAGGGAAAAACAAAGTAAAAGTGGTCGTATCTGTAGATAAAAAGATAAATTTGACTGAAGGCACTACCGCTTCGCTAGCAGCTCCTGATTTATTGAGCGGAAAAGTGCTTTCGCTGAATATGGGTACCGGCACCAAAGCACTGGAAGATGAAGCCATCATTCCTGCCAAAACAGAACTGGGTGCTATAGAAAAAATAACCAGCCAGATAGACCCTGTGATGGCAAATGCCAATATGGTCATGCTTCGCCTCGATTCTATCATGATATCCCTGCAAACGATGCTGAATCCTGAAACGCAGCAAAACCTGCACCAAAGTATGGCTTCAATCGAGTTGACGATGAGAAATTTTGCATCACTTTCCACCAGCCTGAACAGAGAAAGCGCACAATTGGCCGGCATTATCCGTAATGCAAATTCCATTACCCAAAACATTGCCAACAACAGCGAGAACATTGACGGTGTGTTGAAAAACCTGAAGGAAACAACTGACAAATTGAGCAAAGCAGACCTAGACAAAACAGTAAACAGCCTGCACACTACTTTGACAGAAACACAGATCCTGATGGCAAAAATCAATAAAGGTGAAGGTAGCCTGGGTATGATGGCCAACGACAAGCAATTGTACTCCAATCTGACAACAACCCTGTCTTCGCTGGACAAATTGATAATAGACCTGCAGGACCATCCTTCTCGCTACATTAATATCCGTCTGTTTGGCAAAAATAAAGAACGATAATCCGCATTCGTGACCAACATTTTTTTCTACTTTCTTTTTTCTAAAAAGTATTTTCCTTTTTTAATTCTGCTTCCGGCATTTCTGCTCGGGAGCAGTACTTTTTTGCTGGCACAAAAAGGGAAAGATACCGCCGGCAAAGTGCCGATTACGATTCTCAATAACAAAACTTTCGAGGCGATAAAAAACGATTCTACCAGTTATTTCAAGTTTATCGGCGACGTACAGTTTAAGCACGGAACCGATTTGCTGTTTTGCGATACGGCCATTCTCAACCAGGAAAAAAACAACCTGGAAGCATTTGGCAACGTAAAAATTGTGCAGGAAAACGGCACAACCG
>DLGS01000158.1:0-3099 GCA_002482815.1 Bacteroidetes bacterium UBA7688 | reverse complement strand
GCACAACCGCCATGAGCGATTATCTGAGTTATACCGGCAATATCAAGAAGGCTTACCTGCGTGGAAATGTCTCACTCACCAGCAATGGCGACAACCTATGGACGGAAGAACTCGATTATTTCCTCAGTACAAAAATCGGGAATTATTATCAGGGTGGCACGCTGCAATCCGGCAGCACCACGGTATCCAGCACCTTGGGCAATTATAATGCACAAAGCAAGGAAGCGCGTTTTGTCGAAAATGTTTTTGTGACCGACACGGCCTTCAATATTGAAAGTAAAAACCTGGGTTATAATACGGAAACCAAAGTAATGCGCTTCTTTGACAGCTCGGTAGTCACCAACGAAACTTCTGTGTTGCGGACAGCTTTTGGCACCTACGATTCTAAAAATCAGATTGCGCATTTTACAGTACGCTCTTCTATTCTCAACGAAGAACAATACATAGAAGGCGATTCGCTGGACTATAATAAAGTGAACGGGAAAGGCAAAGCGGTGGGCAATGTAATCGTATTGGACACGGCCCAAAAATCAACCCTCTATTGCGGGAAAGCCTTTTATAACGACAAGCTGAAAACACTGCTCGCTATAGATACCCCTGTACTGAAACGCGTGAGCGAAAACGACAGCATATTTGTGCGGGCCGACACCTTTTATTCTGCTCACCTTGTGATGAAGTCAGAAAAAGCAAAGCCGCTTGTGCCAAAAGAGATAAGCAACAAACCCAAATCAGGTAAAAAGAAAAACACCCTTGCGGATTCCACCATATTGGCTGTCGATACAGTGCAAATGAGCGCGGACACCACCAGCCCTAAATATTATTCAGGATTCCATCATGTGCGGATATTCTCCGATTCGCTGCAGGGCAAGTGCGACAGTATTTCCTTTACAGGCAAAGATTCCCTGATGCTGATGATGAAAAGCCCTATCCTGTGGAGCCGCAACAGCCAGATAACAGGCGATACGATTATTGCTTTTATAGACAGTGGCAAAGTGCAAAAAATAGTGGTGCCCAACGATGCCTTAATTGTATCGCGCACGGGACCGGAGCAGGCTGGCCTGTTCAACCAGGTGCAGGGCCGCACGCTCACCGCCTACATGGTGAATGAGGAACTGGATCGCGCGATTGTAAGGCCGGATGCGGAAAGCATTTACTACCCCACCGATGAGGCCGGTGCCTACATCGGAGCAAGCAGATCGACCAGTGAGCGTATCAAAATATTCTTTGCCAAAGGCGATATCAGTAAGCTATTACTGGAGCAGGAAGTAAAAGAAACCCTTTCTCCCTTCAGTAAATTCGAAATCTCAAGCATGCGACTGAGCCGCTTTCAATGGCTGGAAAAACAACGCCCGCTGAGCATTGCGGAGTTGTTTGAGTAAAGGTGTCTTATAAGCTTTTAGGTAGTAGAAACTAAAAGAATTGGTTTCTCCCGGTGCGACTATCAATTCGGTAGCCACAATATCATTAATATAAAATCCTCTGAAACAATAACTTTTGAAAAAAGTCGTTTGTTAGTCTCACCCACAAATATTAACATGTATAAAATTCCATTGGCGTTCTGCGCCCTGACTTTGCTGTGCCTGTCCTGCAAGAAAAGGGTTGTGGTGACACCAAAAATCCCACCACAACCAGATGTTATATTTCCGGACTATACACATCTCAAACCTGGCAATTATTGGATTTATCAGGTATTTGATATTGACACCTTTGGCAATGCTACGCCCACTGATGTATTTGACAGTGTATATGCCGGACCTGAAAAAGAATTCAACGGTAAAATGTATCAGCTGAGGATGTTTCCACAGATAGCCGGTTCAAAAGATTACACAGGAGAATATCTGCGCGACTCGCTGTATTATATCGTAGGGGTAAACGGAAAAATCAGGTATTCTTCTACAGATTTTGAAAAAACATTCTCCTCCTGGTATTTCGATTGGGCCGGCAGTACAGATACGGTTGCCTTCATTCACACGTTTATGACCGACAGAAATAAGAAAACTCTTGTACCCGCAGGAACATTCGAAACGAATGCTTTCGATGAACATTGGTATATGTATCCAGCCTATAGAAATGGCGGTATCATAATCGAACAAAAAACAAAATACAGTATTGATGTCGGCATTGTGTCGGAAGCATTACCGTTTTATTTTTCATCAGCATATTTGCGGAAGGAACACCGCCTGGTGCGCTATAATGTCAAAAAATAACAAAACGTCCAATCTTCTTTCGGAGATTGGACGTTTTCATATCAAGGAATGATGCTCCACTAAGTTAAAGGCAGTTCATTAATCAGATATCCTTTTGCCGATAAATCCATCAGGCATTGTTGATAATATTGGTCGGCAATACGATTGGCCGAACGCTCATAGGGGTTAGTTTGGTACCCAAAGTCTTGCTGCAGGCGGGCATAGTTTTGGGATTCTTTGTCTGTCTTTATCTCAATAAAATGGACAAATTCATGAATGATGGTGAGCGCAAGGGTCTCGACGCTTTTATGGTTTTTGATATAGATGCGAATCAGTTTTTTATCGATTAGGTAGCAGCCGTATTTTTTGCGATGCGGGTGATAAGATATCTGAATATTCGGCTGATTTTGCTTGTCTCCAATATGATGAATACACCATTCTACAATGGCATTGACCAATTTTGGCTGACTGATTTTCGACTTGAATGTGCTGTCAATTTTATCGGGTATATTCGTTGGTAGTGTACTTTGTTGCAGCTTATTACTGCGCAAAACAAAAACCAATCCCCCCAACAAAATACTGAGGACGATAAAGATGACAATATAAAATTCTGAGCTAAACAAGGGTACTGATAATATGCTGCAAAATTGCATTAAATTGATGGTTTGATAAAAAGTAATTGTGCTTTCTGAAAGCTTTTACTATTGAACAAACAAAAATAAAACGTCCAATCTTCTTTCGGAGATTGGACGTTTTAATATCAGTATTCGCTGTTTCTATCTTTTCGATTTGAAGTAGCCTCCTTTGTCAGAAGAACCACCGCCATCGCTTTTGCGTTTGAATTCAGGTTTTTCGCTGAAACGACGACCGCCTTGTTCGCGATCGCTGTTGCTACGGCCTCCGCCACTGAAAC
>DLGS01000044.1 GCA_002482815.1 Bacteroidetes bacterium UBA7688 | reverse complement strand
GGTTGCAACTAAAGGAAAGTAAAAAATTTCCCATCGGTCGCGTAGAATTTCTCTTTTCCGAAATTAGTACGTGTATTCAATTCTCAGGGCTCAACGATCCTAATTTTCTTGTTTTAATGAAATTTCTGACCGTCAAACGGTTTACACCCATTATTCGGGCAATGGCCGAAACGGCCACTTTTTTATCGAGTAGCTTTCGTATATCGTCTTCCTTACCGGTTAATTTTGTTTCCTTATTCTGAGAGCCCTGGGGGCGCCCTAATTTCATCCCTTCACTTTTTTTCCTGGACAAGGCCTCTTTGGTACGTTGGGAAATCAAATTCCTTTCAATTTCCGCTGACAGTGAAAAAGCAAACGCCAATACTTTTGAATTGATGTTATTACCCAATTCGTAGCCTTCCTTCACTGAGAAAACTTTGACATCTCTTTCCATACAGTCATGCAGGATCGACATGACCTCCATTAAGTTTCTGCCCAACCGGGAAAGCTCGCTTACCAGGAATATATCCTCTTTTCTCATCCGGGCCAGCATTGCCCAAACTTTGCGGTCTTTTACCGATTTCAGACCCGACGCGGTTTCCTGCACCCACTCATCAATGGAGAGTTTATTGACATCCGCGTATTTAAGGATCTCATAGCGTTGGTTTTCGACAGACTGCTTGTCGGTAGACACCCTCAGATAGGCATAAATCATGGCAAAAAACAGAATAGTTAATTAAAACACAGTATTAGAATATAATTATACATTTATTGTTTGAAAATATAGCCTTTTTTATGCCTTATTTTTTGTATACATTCAACGGACGTTAGCTTTACCCATTTTACTGTCTTTAATCCGGGTTTCTATGGCAGTTAAGGAATTCATCTCACAACAGGCACGGAAGCGTTTTGAAACCCCGCCACAGCTGACAGATCTGGAACGCTCATCACTGATTATTGTTCCTGTTTGGGCCAATGCTACCCTTGATCTCATTATCAGTCCAACCAACAAGATCGGATTCATCTTACAGATCGGATATTTTCGACTGATGGGGCGCTTCTTTCATCCTAAAACGTATGTCAGTTGTGACATTGATTTCATATTGAAGGCTTTCGGAGGAGATCCTAACGAAGTAGACTTGAGTGAATATAAATCTTCTACGTATCACCGGCATCGTGAGGTTATCTTGCGTGGTTTTGGTTTTGTAGCTTACGGCTCTGACCAAGAAAGACAGACCGATTTGATTCAGGAGATCCTCCGAATGGCCCGCAACCAGACAAGCCCGGCACAGATATTTGATAACATAGTGGCCTACCTGTGGGATCATCGAATTGAAATACCTACTTATTATACACTCAAAATGTTGATTGGGGAAACCCTCAAAAAACTCGAAACAGAGCTTAATGAAGTATTAAATAAATTTTTGCGGCCTTCGGATTATGCTTTACTGGATAGCTTATTCGAAAAATCCCCGCTAACAGAAAGCTTCGCACCAAAGTCGATCCGCTATAAGCTGACATTCTTTAAAAGT
This sequence comes from Bacteroidetes bacterium UBA7688, assembly GCA_002482815.1. GTDB lineage: Bacteria > Bacteroidota > Bacteroidia > Chitinophagales > Chitinophagaceae > Rurimicrobium. Next base: position 4,622 of record DLGS01000044.1, on the reverse strand, counting down.
ATTCCCCAGTCCATGCAGAATCGGGAAATCACTATACGGGTTGAAATGTTTGCGCAGCTCAAAGTGATTTATCTACAACTTTTGCCCGTCATTAAACGGTTAAACCTGTCGGACGCAACCATACGTTATTATGCAGAATACGTCATTGATACACAGACTACCCAACTTAAAAATAACCTCAGTCAACGCAATCTGTGGCTAATTGCTTTCATTATTCACCAGTATTTCAGCTTGGGCGATGCATTGGTGCTGACTTTTAAGAAAGCGGTCAGAATGGCCATGCACAGCTCAGAGAACCGGCAACAGGAAAAATATTGGAAACAAAAACCGGTCAGGACAAGACTAACCAGTTCTATATCAGCTCGTGGAATCACGTATGCAGAAATGCTGGCAGAAATTGAAAAGATTTCAAATGATGGGTTGCTAACGGCAGAAGTTAAAATTTTGCACATTCAGCATCTGTACCAGCAAAAAAGAATCAGTGGTAAAGGCCTGGCCGTCGATATTGACCGCTTTAAGGAGCTGCAAATTTTAAATCAGACACATCAGGATAACCAGGATTATTATCAGGAACTGGAAAAGATATCTTTCCGATTACAGCTTAAATTATCAAATATCCTGCTGCACGCGCACTTTTCAATGCAAAGTACGCAGCACCCTTTGTTGAAAGCAATAGCCTATTTTCAGGACAGCCAGGGAAATATCAGCCAAAAGAAAGATTTACCCGTTGATTTTCTTGGTATGGATGAACGGCAAAAGGTTTATACCGACCAGGGTAAACTTAAGGTGTCATTGTACAAGATATTACTCTTTAAAGAAATCAACCAGAACATTAAATCAGGAACCCTTTACGTTGAAAACTCATATCAATACCGGCCGTATACGCACTTTTTAATCCCCATAGAACAATGGCAAAGGCACAGAAACACATATATCCAAAAAGCCGGGATTTCTGATTATGAAAATGGAGCTATGGCTCTGCTCAGGGTTAACCACGCTTTGAACCGCCAATTTGAAATTGCTAATATAAATTTGGCCGGTAACCCTTTTCTGAGTGTGGATGTACACGGGAAGTGGCTGTTTCATAAACCCAAAGAAGAAGAGTTCATGCAGGAAGAGAAAGCCAGGTTGACTAAACTATTATATCCTGCTGACCGCTCGATTTCAATACTGGAAGTTTTTTTCCAGCTCCACCGGTTGACCGGTTTTATCTCCTTTTTTGAACATCATAGTCCCTTAATGGAGCCTAAAAGGCCTGCAGACCGTCTATTTTATGCTGCTATCATTGGTTATGGCGAAAATATTGGCATTTCAGCGATGGCAACCATTTCTAAAAACATTGGCAGAAATTCACTTGAAAATGTGGCGACGCACTATTTCAGCCCTGAAACACTGATGGAAGTCAATGGCTATCTGGTGGAGTTGACCAATCAATTGCCTTTGGAAGACCATTTCAGACGACATTCAGGTTTTGTTCATACCAGCAGCGATGGAATGAAAGTAAATGTTACCGGGCCCTGTCTTAGAGCCTCCGAATCTTATAAATACTTTGGAAATGGGAAAGGCGTCATTATTTATTCCCACCTGGATGAAGGGGGACAACTGAATTTTTCAACGGTATTCTCTGCTGATGAACCCGAATCCGCGTATCTGCTGGATGGTCTGACATATCATGAATTATTTCAGCCAGACGCCCATTCCACCGACGATCACGGCCATTCCCTGCCTGTCTATGCCATTTCCAGCATCATAGGCGTTGATTTGAGATCGCGGATCGCCAATCTCAAACAGAAAACGTTGTTTTCCATTGATATGGTAAGTAATTATAAGGAAAAAGGATATAAAATACTACCCCATGAACGGGTGAACTATGAGAATATCATAACGCATTGGGACAATATTTTACGGGTTGTATGCAGTATCAAGCTGGGCCATGCCAAGGCTTCTGATCTATTTCGCCAGTTAAATTCATACGATCGTCAAAATCCACTTTATAAAGCCCTTTCAGATTTAGGAAAGCTTTTCAGGACAATTTACATTCTCAGATATGTTGACGATCCTGAGATCAGGGCTTCTGTCGAAGCAGTTTTAGCCAATGGTGAACATAGTAATGTTTTTTCAAGGGCTGTAATGGGCAATGAGCCTTACCGGTGGCTTACACAAAGGGAGCAACTTATTGCAGAAGGATGCAAACGGCTGATGATGAACGCAATCAATTATTACAATCATTTACTGATGTTAAAAATGCTTGCGCAATGCAAAACAGCCGAAGAAAGACAGGAAAAGCTAAAACTGATTGTACAAACCAACACACATACCTGGTCGCACATTAACTTAAAGGGAACCTATGATTTCACCGAACACGAAAATTTTATGTCCTTTGATCTGGACTTGCTTTCTAAACTCGATCTAAGAGCCTGACGTTTGCTTATCCGGAATATTTCCCACGCAGAAAAATTCTACGCGACCGATGGGAAATTTTTTACTTTCCTTTACTGAGAACCATTCGTGTCGAATCAACAGGTATTTAATTGAAAAATCCAGGCCGTTAGAATTGATTGTAGCTGTGCCAGGGTGTAGATAATATCGTCTGGCTTACCCGTGGGGAAAATTGTACGTTTGAGTAGTTAAGCCCAGAGTAATTCTTTGGCCATTTACTAAAATAACCCCTAATAGATCACACAAACCTATCGCGTAGTTCATAAGCGACTGGTGAATTATACTGAATTAGCCAATCAAGGATGTTAAGGAAACTCTCTCGATATAGCTGACTTCTTCGCATTTCCTGCTTATGTCGATAATAGGAGCGCTGCACCAGTCTTTCCAAAGAATGAATTAATGTATCATCCTTTTCCTGATCTACGAGCTCGTCACTAAGCCATGGAAGACAGCCCGGTATCAACTCCTTAAGCCCAATGTCAGACATCAATCTTACAGCTGCCGATATATTATGGCTACCAAATTCCTCAAACCTCTTTTTATAAACTGTTAATTTTCCTTCTAATGGTATCCAATACTCCACATTTTCCTTCCATCCATCATTTTGAAAATTTAATCTCAAAAACAGAAATCGAAGCAATTTATAGTTAGAATGAATACGTATGATTTCTGTTAATTCTTCCCATAGAAGCCATAATTTTCCAGAAGCTTTGGAATCTTCTATCAGTATTAGCTTTTCGAGAACCCTATTGATAGAATTAGTAATTTCGTGTCGCTGTCTGGTATTAGAGTTGTTTTCTAAAATTTTCCGAAAATGATCTTTAACTGTGCTCATTGGTAAATCATATAGTAATCGTCCAATTTCTCCCTCTAATTCAAAGAGTTCTCCAACATTTAACCGGTTCCTATATGGCTGATAACTCTTCAATTGATAAGAACTATTCAAGTGCTCTAGGTATAACTCTATACAACGAAGTGCTAACCTTACACATTCATTAGATGCAGTTTCCCAATTGATGATAGAAAGCGCCCGCACTAAATACCAGAAGTTGATACTCTGAATCCGAACAAGTCGAACAGCATTGAAACTTAAATTACCTTGTGCTACCCTTTCGGCTATAGCTATTCTATATAAATCAACACGATCTGGACTCAACTCTCGATATGTATTGTTTTGCAAAGTTTCATCTTGGTAAGCTAACCGAACCAACCCAGATACACATGAGTTAGCAAAACTAGTATCTGTGCGCCATAGATTCTCCAAAATCCCGCTGATGAGTTTTGGCACAACTAAATTATTATGAACTTGATGCAATAAAGCATAAAAAAGTACTTCCCTTATTTGTTCAGTTTCTTCCTTGAGGAGTTCAGGCTTATCTAAAAGTAATGGTAATATCGAAATGGTGTCTCCTTCCAGCATGCTATCGTTTCCATGCAGTTGTGTGGCTACTGCTTTCTCCAGCAATTTGGAAATACACCAACGACGTTGTTCAATTGATAAGTNNCACTGCTATACTTTCCTGAGCTGATGAAAATCTGTTCAACAACTCCTCAAAAATATTTAGAGACTCACTTTTATGAATCTCATAAAATGAAATCCATTTATCAAAGCTATTCTCATACTGTGCTTCACCATTCAGCACCCCTTTTGACCACAAGAAGGCTTCTAACGGCAATGCATCTCTTGCCATATTCTTCTGCACCTCATCAACAACTTCTTGCAGGTCAGGCTCAAGCTTAGGACTATATTTAATAGCAGTTCCACCGTTATACTCAATTTTGCTTTCTGGTTCATATTGACGAAAGTCCATTCGTTTGAGTGCTAATCTCCAATTTTCTTCTGACGGATTTTCTTCTAAGAATTTATCTAGGATGGCGTTTATCTCTTTTGCGTGTCCATTTGTCTGTAAAGAGAAGGTCAAATCTTCCAGGCGATAACGGCGGTGGTGTAATTTATTTGATTCTTGACGCTCCTGCCGAAAAAAGGAGTTTAAATAGTATGCAGAAAGTCCACTACCAAAATCGTCGGTCAAGCGAGATGAATCCCATAAATAAAAATCCTTAACAGTAAGTATTGGCAAAATACGAATTCCGATGCGAGTAGGATAAGCCATCGCTACTGAAGCCAGAACAGAAGTGGTGGCAACGCAGGAACTCTCAGTCAAGAAATATCTATATATGAA
>DLGS01000438.1 GCA_002482815.1 Bacteroidetes bacterium UBA7688 | reverse complement strand
CACAGCAAATACATTCCGATTCTATACACCAGAATTGCGCAAAACAACTATGGTCAGACATTGGGTGATATTTACAAAGCTGCACACGACAGCTGCCTGAAAAGCAGTGTGGAAGTTGCCAATCAAACATCAATGACCCAAACCCACATGGAGTCTTTTATTTTGCAGGGAGACCCGGGTACACATTTAACCTTTATTGCTTCAAAACCAGATTATTATGTTGGCGCCGAAGCTCTGAACACTATTCCTTTAAACCTCAGTACAGCACTTGATTCTTTCCAGGTAAAAATAAAAACACATAATCTGGGTAGAATAAATGTAGATACGGTTCAGGTAAAAGTAGAACATATCAATCCGGAAGGAAAAGTTGTGACGACGAAATACTATGAAATACAAAAAATGCCGATTGTCACTACGCAAAATGTGTGGTTGCCGCTGGATAAAATCAAAGACCTGGGTGTAAATAAAATCAGGGTTACAATTGATGCCAATGCGAAATATGATGAGAGTTCTGAAGCCAACAACGTAGCAACGATTGATGTATTTGTTTTATCAGACAATATTGTTCCGGTGTTTCCATACAATTTCAGTATTGTGTATTCGCCAGACTTAACGCTAAAAGCATCCACACTAAATCCTTTTAAAGGAATAAGCAAATACAAAATCGAAATCGACACGACCGAATTATTCAATAGTCCATCGAGGCAGCAAACAACAATAGAAAGCCGTGGAGGATTAATCAAATGGAAACCTTCGATTGTGATGCAGGATAGCACAGTATATTACTGGAGAGCAAGCCTGGACAGCAGTATAAATGGAAATTACTCATGGACAAGCAGTTCTTTTATCTACCTCAAAAACGGATCTGCCGGTTGGAACCAATCACACTACTTCCAGTATTTATACAATTCGTTTAATGAATTGTATTACACACCCACGAGGAAATTTTCCTACGGAAAGTATAATGAAACGGTACGGATTTATTCAACCATTATGAATTTACCTGCCCCGTATGTTTCCTATTTCTTTGCAGATGACAATCGGGTATTTTACAGAGGAACTGACTTACAAAGATATGATTGCTCTTATGTGGGCACCATTCAGTTTATGGTATTTGACAGTTCGACAGGAAATCCCTGGTCTAATCCACCGGCAGGAATTCAGGGATCAAATCCTCAGTGTGGTTTCTTCGCCAGAAATGTAAATTGCTTCAGCTTCAATATTAATACAGCAGAAAGCAGAAATAATGCCAGGAAATTCCTTGACAGTATCCCGAACGGAAATTTTATTGTTGTAAGGAACTGTATTGCTGCTAATCTTTGGGGAAATTATTATGTAGACACATGGAAAGCTGACACCAGCATTTACGGTAGTGGAAAATCGCTGTATCATTCTATGCGAAATCATGGATTCGACAAAATAGATTCCTTTTACCAAATGCGCGTATTCTCCATGATTTGCAAAAAAGGATATACGGACTATCCCGTTCAACAAAATTTTGCAGCAGGGATTAACGACATTCTTGATACCAATTATTCAATTCCTGTGTCAGAGAAAAAAGGGGAAATGAATGGAATAGTTGTTGGACCGGCATCAACATGGAAAACCCTTAAATGGAGAATCTCGGGAGGGTCAGACTCATTGAGCAAGGTAGATTCTGCAGCGGTAAAAATTACCGGAATAGACAAGGCAAACAATGAAACAGTGTTGTATGAAGGAAATACGACCGATACCAATTTGAATTTTATCGATGCCGCAGTTTACCCAAAAATTAAATTGCGCTGGTTCAATTCAGACACTTTATATCACACAACGCCACAGTTGGATTACTGGAGAGTATTGTACGATCCACTTCCGGAGGCGGCGCTCAACCCTTCTGCCCATTATCAGTTTACCGATAGTGTTAGCGTTGGCGAATTGATGAAGTTTGAAACCACTGTTGAAACCCTTACTGATTTACCAATGGACAGTATGCTGGTGCGATATAAAATAATTGACGCCAATGGGGTCAGCCATTTGATTGGTGATACGAAATACAGAAAACTTAACGGAAATGACACCATACACACTTCGCTAAGCTTTGATCCAAAACCATACCCGGGCAAAAATTATATTTACTTCGAAGCTAATCCGGATAATAATCAGCCGGAACAATATCATCCAAACAACCTTGGCTTCCTTCCTTTTACCATAAAAACAGATAATTATAACCCATTGCTGGATGTAACTTTTGATGGCAATCATATCCTGGACAGGGATATTATTTCATCCAAACCATTTATTAAAGTAATGCTCCGGGATGAAAATAAAATTGTGGCACTGAAAGACACCAGCACCATGAAATTATTTCTACGCTACCCTAATGATCCTGCCAACACAAGGAGGCTAATTCCGTTTGACGGCACTGTATGCAAATTTATTCCGGCAGATGTGAGCGCTGGTAAGAATGAAGCTGCTATTGAATTCCGTCCAAACTTTACAGAAGATGGAATTTACCAGCTTTATACATCCGGCAAAGATGTTGCAGGCAATGTTGCGGGTTCTGAAAATACAGATTACAGCATCAGCTTCGAAGTCATCAATAAATCAACAATCACCAATTTATTAAACTATCCAAACCCGTTTTCAACGTCTACAGTTTTTGTATTTACATTGACCGGTTATCAGATTCCTTCTCAATTTAAAATACAGATCCTGAGTGTGACAGGAAAGGTGGTTCGCGAAATCACAAAACAGGAACTCGGTAACATTCATATCGGAAGAAATGTTTCGGAATACAAATGGGATGGCAAAGACCAATATGGTCAGGTATTGGGTAATGGCGTTTACCTTTATAGAGTTGTAACGGCTATTAACGGAGAAACAATCGAGCGTAGGGAAAATCAGGCAGTCGATAAATTCTATAAAAACGGTTACAGCAAAATGTATATTATGCGATAATAATTAAGTAAAAGACTGTAAAAAAAGCGGATGATTTCTACGGAATCATCCGCTTTTTTCTTTCCCAGCAAAGTGCAGAGTAAGCCACATTCCGATAACTCCCAATACCCTCTTTTTGATTTCCCATTTTCAGATAGGCATCAAAAATAAAACTGCTGATATCATCCAGGAAGGTTTGATACTGAATTCTTCGCTGACGCAAAGTATCGAGCTGTGACAAAGAAAATTCATTCAGGTCCGCTTTTAGTTCGTGCGCAAGATTTGAATCGATCACAAAAACCCTTCGATGCGTGTACAGCCAGATATTGAAGCATGCCGAATATTGCAAAGTTTTATTCTCACTTTCCATACTCCTGATATAGGCCATTAAATTGGCATCATCTTCAGCCGCAACTCCTGTCTGGTGAGCCATTTCGTGTGCCACAACAAAAGGTTGCATAAAATCAGGATTTTTTTTATTGACTTGTGCTTCGCCGCTGAAAGGATTGAAATATCCTTCAATTCCAAAGTAAGCCAGACCATTTCCCATTAAGGTTGGTTTAGCGAAAACCTTCATTTTCTTTTGGCCGGTTTTATAGGACGCAGCAGCTACCTGGTTAATCTCAGCAAGACTTAAAGCGCAGTACGAATACCGCAAACTGTTTAATCTTGTAATCAGTAAGGAATCAAAAGCAATAAGGTCTGCGTCAGAAACTGTATCGGTGGATAAGGCCAAACGTTTTGCAAGTTTGGGTTGTTCATAATTAATTCCCCACAACACTAACAAAATCAGATTTATTAAAAGGATAAACTTCCCGGCTTTTAAAAAACATATCAGATAATTAATCCTTTTAAAAGAGCCCTTTCTTCTTATTGCTTTAATTAATAAATAAAAGAGCGAAATTATTGCAGCTAAATATAAGAGGTCGCCAACACTAAAAGGCACTAACCGGAAAAGCCAGCATCGAAAAATCTGAAGAGGAATAAATAAATACTGCTCAAAGAAAGTAGCTATATGTGGAGCAGATATATTTACAAGGAAAATCAGGCCCAAAAGCCCAATTATTTGAATGATTTCCTTCCTGATATCCCTATTCATGGTATTGCAAAGTACTGAACAAAAACTTTTTGACCGATTTCCTAAAAAATATTTGTGTAAATCCATTTGGCTCTTATCTTTGCTGCCCGCTGCCCGGGTGGCGAAATTGGTAGACGCACTGTGTTCAGGTCGCAGCGTTCGCAAGGATGTGCTGGTTCGAATCCAGTCCCGGGCACTAAAAGAAAGGGTTCCAATCTGGAACCTTTTCTTTTTATAAAAACTTCAGACTTCTGTGCGTTTTATTTTTCAACAATTATTTTTTGTGTAACCGTGGTGTTATTTGCCGTTATTTTAACGAGGTAAGTTCCTGCAGGCAGATTCTTTATATCAATTTGTTGCAAATGACTTCCACCCGAAAAGTTTTGTTCCATCAAAGATTTAATTTCCTTCCCTGAAATATCATACAGTGTGGCAGTGACGTTTGCTGCTGATTTTAAATTGAGCGAGATTGTGAACTGATTCTTCGCCGGATTGGGATAAACGACACCAATTTCAGCTCCTGAACTATTGACATTTTTCATTCCCGTACCTGGTTTTGGTGTGAGCACCAAAATAAATTTATTGCTTTCATCGGAGCTGATATAAACCTTACCGTTATCGGCAATGGCAATTCCAACCGGTCGTCCCCAATAAACCCGGGCTACAGTGTCAGTAAGAAATCCGGTGCAGAAATCCGCTACATAATCAACAGTAGTATCCGGCTCAGACGAAAGGTGGCCATAAATAACTTTAAATCCTCTGAAGTTATTTGGAGCCGTAGTATTCCAGGATCCTCTTAACGCTGTAAGAAAACCATACTTCATTGCCGCACTTGATTTGGAATCGAAAAACTCCAGCGCCATGGGTGCAGAGTGGGCACGTATCAGCGCTGCCGGTTGCAACAGGCTTGCAACCTTGGCCGAATCTGAAGCCGTAATCGGTAACAGTGCTGTATAGTCAGGATGCGCTGCAAAATTGAACCATACCCCACTGCCATAGGCAAAAGGATGACCATAAAAGCCACCATCTCTTACAATATCGATCCACTCTGGCGGGGTTTCATTCCCCTGCTGATCGCTACCGTTATTATTAGCCCAGAGTTTGTTTGTAGAAGGATGCAATGTCATACCGACAGCATTTCTGGTTCCCGTAGAAAAAACCCTGCGCCCTGTACCGTCATCATTATACTGTTCAATTATCGCCCGATGATTTTCGCGGCAAACATTACAGGATGAACCAACAGAAACATACACTTTCGCATTGATGGAATCAAATACCAATGTGCGGGTAGTATGTCCGCCCGTTTCGTTTCCGGCAATATTGCTGATAAAAATCACTTTAGTTTCGTAGACGCCATCCCCATCTGTATCTGTACATTTCCATATCCTTGTTGGTTCCGTTACATACATTGAGCCTTTATAAAATTTCACATCGTGATTTCCTGAAAAACCTGTTGCAGCTTCCACCACAGCATCAGCCACACCATTATTGTCCGCATCCGGCAAGGCCAACACTTTACCGGCACTCATATCAGACACATAAAGTACACCTCCGGGGCCGAAAGTCATAAAACGGGGCTTGGTCATTCCTCCGGCATGAAAGACGGATACGGTATAATCGGATTGTACGCTCAGCGTTTTTCCGGCAGGAAATACTGATGCATACTTTGCCGGCACATCCACTGTCACTGTATGCATACCAATATAACTCATGGGAGTAAGTGTGGCAGACTGACCAAAGGCAATTCCCGATGAAAAAAACATGATGGGAGTAAGAAGTCTTACAAGTTTCAGGCAGGATTTCGGGTTTCCTGTTTCAACCTCATCAACCTGGAGTATTCCTGAAGCCAGGTTGGTTTTGCTTAGTAATTTATGTAACATAGGAATGGTATTTAAAAATTAAACGATAAAATACTAAACGAAGTTCGGCTCCACTTACTCAAAAATCTTATATCAATTCCTGTTTTTGTTGCCATTTTTACTGATTTCATATCCGTGCGAATCGAAAGAAGGATAGTTGAAAATTTCAATTCAATAAAATTAACCTAAACACACAAAAGCCGCAGTAAAGAATTACTACGGCCTCTCTATTTTTATTCCACCAAAAAAACAAAAACAGTTATGATGATTGCCCTGACCCACCGGCTCTGCGGCGCTCTTCATCTGCCCCGCCTTCTCTGCGTTGCCTTTGCCATTTACTGTTGCCAAAACGGTAAGTAAAACTGCAATTCAAGCTACGGGTATCACGTGTCACAACAAAGGATTCTCTGTAATTGGAAAATTCAGTAACTCCGGTTGGATTCTGTGCACGAAAAATGTCATTGACTGCAATTTTCAGGCTACCCTTTTTATTCCAGAATTGCTTCTGAATACCCAGGTTGATGGCATACATCGGGCGCAGGTACATATAGCCATAACGCTGGTCGGAAGTAAACCATGAGTTGATTTCTGCTGTCCAGTCTTTCGATAAAGTAAAGGTATTGTTACTACTGATATACGCTGTGGGTATACCATTGCGCAAAGGAGTATTGGACAAGTTACCTTCATAAATACTGTAATAGAAATTGAAAGACTCCACCGAGCTCCACCATTTTGCTATTTTAAAAGGATAGTTTCCACTGAGGGAATACACCTTATTGTTGGCCAGATTTCTGTCTGTTACCAAGGTGATTTTGTTTTCGTCAAGGATAATCACCTGCGTAATGACATCCGTTGTTTGCGACACGCTAAAGGAGGTAGAAAAGCGGTTTTTAAACGTGTGTGACAACTCGGCCGTATAAGAAAAAGAAGGATTCAAATAAGGATTACCCTGATGAATAGAGGTCGGGTCGATATAATTTTTAAACGGGTTGAGCTGATCATAATTCGGACGGTCAATTCTGCGGCTTAAAGACAAACTGAACTGATGTTTTGGCGAAGCGGTATAAGAGCCAACCAGATTTGGAAACAACTGACCATAGTTGCGGTCAAAACTTTGACCTGCACCACTTTTCTGATCACCTTTTGCATGCGTATGTTCGTAGCGGAGCCCGGCTTGCAAAGTCCATTTCGTCCAGTCTTTATTGAAATTTAAATACGCCGCCGAGATGTTTTCGTGATAAATAAAATGATTGCTTTTGCTGCTATCAAACTCCTTTCGCCCAAATGATGCATCATAAAATTCAGGTTTATTATCGGCCACCACCTCACTGAGCTTACCACCCAGTTCGAGTTTGGCTGTAC
>DLGS01000431.1:746-2625 GCA_002482815.1 Bacteroidetes bacterium UBA7688 | reverse complement strand
CCGCTGCTCTACCTCGCGATGTGGCTGCAAAAGTAGGGGCTTTCCGTCGTAAAACAAAAAGTATTTTGTTTCTTTTATAAAATAATAAAAATTAGGGGGTTAAATTTGCCGAATGTCTGTTGTACACAAAGCCGGTTTCGTCAATATTTTTGGTCCTCCCAACGCAGGTAAATCTACCTTGCTCAATGCCTTGCTGGGCGAATACCTGGTCATTACTTCACCAAAAGTACAAACCACACGTCACCGTATCCTGGGCATCCTTACCGAACCGGATTACCAGATTGTTTTTTCAGATACGCCAGGTATTATCGAACCGAAATATGAGCTGCACAAAAAGATGATGTTGCAGGTGAAAAGTGCGCTCGAAGATGCTGATGTAGCCATTCTGATGCACGATATCACGCAGCCGATTGAAGAAATTGAAGCCATTGCCGCAGGCCTGAAACTGAAAGTGCCCACTATTTTATTGCTCAACAAAAGTGATTTGCTGAAGGATAAAAAAGACGTTACTGACAACCTGAAACTCTACAAACAGAAATTCCCTAAATACCTGGTGCAAACCATTTCGGCTGTTACCAAAAGCAATCTGGATAAGCTTATCCCGTTTATCCTCCAATATTTACCTGAAGCGCCTGCCTTTTATCCGGGCGAAAGTGTGAGCGACCGTTCCACCCGTTTTTTCGTAAGTGAGCTGATACGCGAACAGATTTACAGTTTGTACAAAGAAGAAATCCCGTATCACGCTGCGGTGATGATTCAGGCTTACGAAGAAAAACCAAACATCCATGTCATCAAAGCCGACATTATCGTCACCCGGGAAACCCAGAAGGTTATCCTGATTGGCAAGGGCGGCTCGCTGATTAAACAATTGGGTATTGAGGCCCGAAAAAAAATTGAAGCTTTCGTCGGCATGAAAGTCCACCTGGAATTATTTGTGAAAGTGCGTCCGAAATGGCGCGATACCGAAAACCATTTGAAGGAGTATGGCTATAACTAATGTTGTAGATGAAGGGAAGATTTTCATACAGGCACTGGATGGATTTGTTCCGGATGGTGTGCTGGCAAAGGTGAGCATGCTTCGCCTGGATACCATGCACCCGCTTATTTCGGGCAACAAATGGTACAAACTCAAGTATAACATTGTCATTGCCAAATCGAAAAAAGCTCCTTCCATCGTGACCTTTGGTGGCGCTTACTCCAATCATTTGATTGCTACGGCCGCTGCAGCAAAGAATGCCGGCATTCCTTCTGTGGGAATTGTAAGAGGTTTGCAGGATGAGGATAACCTGAATTCCGTCCTGTGTCAATGTAAGGAAATGGGCATGGAATTGTACTTCGTTAGCAGGGAAGCTTACAGTTTGCGCGACCAGGACATTTTCCTGGATGATGTTGATTATCGTTACCCCGATTCTTATATCATCCCTGAAGGGGGAGCTAATATTGCAGGGCAAATCGGTGCAGGTGAAATTGCAATGCTCATTCCTGAAGAATATACCCATGTTTTACTTTCGGTCGGATCAGGCACAACTTTTATTGGTTTAAGAAACACACTACCTGCTTTTCAGCATTTGTTTGGTTTTGTTCCGATGAAAAACGGGAGCTATCTGAACAAAGAAGTTTCTACCAGCCTTTATCCCATGCAAAATAAAAACTGGCAACTGACAGACCGTTTTCATTTCGGAGGCTTCGGAAAAACAACAGGCGAAATACAGGAATTTATGCCGCAGTTTGAATCAAAATATGGATTTCAACTGGATAGGGTTTATACGGCAAAAATGATGTTGGGTCTGCAGGAAATGCTGACAGAAGGAGCATTTCCCGAAAACGCTGAGATTTTGTGTATCCATACCGGAGGCCTAACAGGAAATTAGGAAATTAA
>DLGS01000431.1:0-688 GCA_002482815.1 Bacteroidetes bacterium UBA7688 | reverse complement strand
TTAGGAAATTAATACGAATGCTTTTCTCTCAAATGGTTACATTTGCGACAATACCAAAGCTTGTTTTTCCTTTATGAAGCCATCTGTTCGTAAACTCTGGAGATTTTTCATTTTCTGTATTCTTGCTTTTAATTTGTTGGTGGCCTTACTTTGGTTTGGGCTGATTGGCGGAATGCCCTCTATTGCCGAAATAGAAAATCCTTCCAGCGCCTTATCTTCTGAGGTTCTTGCTGCAGACGGTTCAGTGCTGGGCCGATACTTCTTACAGGACCGCTCCAACAGTAAATACAGAGAAATTTCAAAGAATGTTTTTGATGCGCTGATTGCAACAGAAGACGAGCGTTTCGACGAACATTCGGGTGTGGATGGGGTAGCATTGATGCGTGCTGTTTTCTTTATGGGTAAAAAAGGTGGAGGAAGTACCATTACACAACAGCTGGCCAAAAACCTTTTCCCGCGCAGGAATCCAAATATGTTCACCATGCCTTTCATTAAACTGAAAGAATGGGTGCTGGCCGTAAAACTGGAAAAAAATCTGACGAAAAATGAAATCATTACGCTGTATCTGAATACAGTTCCATTTGGTGATAATGTGTACGGAATCAAGAATGCATCAAACACCTTCTTTAATGTTGCACCGGATAAACTGAGTATCGATCAGGCAGCTGTTTTGATTGGTATGCTGAAA
>DLGS01000082.1 GCA_002482815.1 Bacteroidetes bacterium UBA7688 | reverse complement strand
CAGTTTGTCCGCCAAGCTGAACGACTACTCCTTCCGGTTTTTCGTGCTCGATGATTTCCCACAGATGCTCCCAGTAAACCGGTTCAAAATATAGTTTGTCTGCTATGTCGAAATCGGTAGAAACCGTTTCAGGATTACAGTTTACCATGATGGCTTCGTAACCCGCTTCTTTGATGGCCAGCAAACCGTGCGTACAGCAATAATCGAATTCAATACCTTGTCCGATACGGTTCGGGCCGCTGCCCAGTACGATAATTTTTTTCTTTTCTTCGTAAACACTTTCGTTGTGCAATAACGCTTCCGCACCATTAGTAGAAATGGATGAAGATTCGAAAGTGCTGTAGAAATAAGGCGTTTTGGCTTCAAACTCTGCACTGCAGGTATCCACCATTTTGAACACACGTTTGATGCCGAGGCCTTTGCGGTATTCATAAACATCATCAGCCGTATTGTCTTTCATACAAGCTGCAATCTGATCGTCGCTGAAACCCATTTTCTTCGCTTCCCAAAGTAATTCTGTAGGAATTTCATTCAGGTGTTTGCAGGCGGTCAGCTGATTTTCCAGTGTTACGATATCCTGTATCTGGTACAGGAACCAACGGTCAATCTGAGTTAGTTCTTTAATTGTTTTAATCGAAACACCAGCGGCGATCGCTTCCTTGATACGGAAAATTCTGTCCCAGGTCGGGCGTTTCAGGTATTCAATCAGTTCTTCTGCTTTCTGGCTATTGCTGATAGACATCAATCCTGTAGCATTATTCTCCAGGCTCTGACAAGCTTTCTGCAAGGCTTCGTTGAACGTCCGTCCAATGGCCATTACCTCACCAACGGATTTCATTTGAAAACCTAAAGTATCGTCTGCTCCTTTGAATTTATCAAAGTTCCAGCGTGGTATTTTTACAATTACATAATCCAGCGCCGGTTCAAAATAAGCAGAAGTGGTTTGTGTAATCTGATTTTTCAATTCGTCAAGGTTGTAGCCTATGGCCAGTTTTGCTGCGATTTTCGCAATGGGATAACCGGTAGCTTTAGAAGCCAATGCAGAAGAACGGCTCACCCGTGGATTAATTTCCACAACAATTATTTCTTCTGTTTCGGGATTCAGCGCAAACTGCACATTACAACCCCCGGCAAAATTGCCCAGGTCTCTCATCATCCTTATCGCGGTATTGCGCATCAGTTGAAAAGCGGTATCGCTCAGGGTCATTGCCGGAGCGACCGTAATGCTATCGCCGGTATGGATACCCATCGGGTCAAAATTTTCTACCGTACAAATAATGACAACATTATCGATAGCGTCTCTTAATAATTCCAGCTCAAACTCTTTCCAACCCAATACCGCTTTCTCTACCAGCACTTCGTGAATTGGACTTGCTGTTAAGGCACGGTTTAGTGCTTCATCAAGCTCTTCTTTTTTGAAAACAATACTGCCGCCGCTGCCGCCCAGCGTAAAGGATGGTCGCAATACTAATGGAAAACCAATTTCCTGTGCAAATTCCTTTCCTTCTAAAAACGAATTGGCAATTTTGGCCGGACAAACAGGAATGCCCATTTCGATCATCCACTGCCTGAATTTTTCTCTGTCCTCTGCCTTGTCAATTGCCTTGATGTCTACACCAACCAGTTTAACATTATGCTTTTCCCAAAGACCTATTTCATCCACCTCTTTAGCCAGGTTCAAGGCCGTTTGTCCACCCATAGTAGGCAACACGGCATCGATGTCATTTTCTTCGAGGATCTGCTCAATACTTTCCGGCGTTAATGGCAACAAATACACCTTGTCGGCCACAATCGGATCCGTCATAATGGTGGCAGGATTCGAGTTGATGAGAATGGTTTTTATCCCTTCCTCACGAAGGCTGCGGGCAGCCTGTGAGCCGGAATAATCGAATTCGCAGGCTTGTCCGATAACGATAGGGCCAGAGCCAATGATAAGTACACTTTTGATGGAATTGTCGCGCGGCATTTGCTAAAAATGAATGGTATAAATGTAAAAAGTATGTTCGCGCGCTGAGCAGACTTGCAATGCAGAATAGCAGGTACAAAAATCGGGCTCAACGCCCGAGGTGCAAAAGTAAAGCAAATTTTGGATTTTTGTTTCGTGATTTTTGAGGAAGACCTGTTAAAAAGCGAAGCATATATTATACTATATTTGTTTGGTTATTGTGAAAAGCATTTTTGCCATATTGTTTGCTGTTTTGTTCTTTTTGCCTGCGGCGAAAGGGCAATTTTACGCTGCAGGGGAAATTGGAGGTAGGGTCACAGATAGTAATGGACGTGGATTAGATGGAGCCATAATTAAACTCATTCAGGATGGTCATCTGAAGGATGGCTCAGTCTCAGAAGATGGGGGAGACTATGCGATAAAACCTATTCAGCCGGGATTATATAATCTTCAAATTACAAACCCGGGATATGCGACCTTAATAATAAAAGGCATAGTAATTAAATCAGATAAGTTTGCAAACGTCAGTTTCAAAATGGTTCCCGGCAAAGCAGATTCAACTGTTACAGCCATTTATAATGTTGTAAAGGTAAGAGATCGCATAGGAGGCTCAGATGTGCATAAAAGGGATTCCGGCTTTGTCACAATTATACCTTATTCAAAAATGAAAACTTCAGGAAGCTTCAAAAAAGAATTTCCCTTTCGTTTACCAGTTGTTTATTTTGGAAAACCTGAATTTGAAGTAAGAGATTTTTTCGAAACACAAGTATTATTTGAATACTTATCCGTTTATCGGTTTACAGAAATAAGTCAGATAGGTTGCCTCGCTCCTTTATACCCAAAAAGAGAAACATTACGAATTGGTGGTAACCGAGCTGATAAAACGGTTTATTTACTTGATGGAGTTCTTGATGATAAAGACATGGCTATAGAATTCGCTCCTCGAACCTGGCAAAATACCAATACACTTCATTATAAAACATACACCGAAAAGAATTTCCAATATACCAATCTGGAATATTTTATCAGTACCCTGCCTCAGTTGCAGCGGTAACGCTCAATCCTTCCATTTGCTCATTATACTTGGTTCCCGGATAAAAACAAACCGCCCGTTTTTACGAGGCGGTTTAGTGTTTGTTATAGTTCAAAAGTTAAGCCTAAAGTGTTCGCTTTCCCTTGATGGTAACTGTTTTGCCGTTATTGTCTACAAATGATCCGCTGATTTCGTCACCGCTAAGCGTGCCAACATCAGTGCCATCTAATTTCAGTTTGCCACTGGCGTCTATCGTTCCATTGCCAATATCTTCAGAAGTGCTTGAAGTACTTTTGCGCGAAGCACCACCAAACTTGCCCAGCTTGCGGGAAACCAGGATGTTGAATGTTCCGGTTTCAGGCAATGTGGTAGAATAGGTACCTTCAAAACATTCCAGCAAGGAGGTCGAATTTTCTTTATCGATCACAAAAGCTGCACTGGCATGACCAGGAATGCTGGAGGAAAGTACCATCGGATTGGTGCCGGTGGCGTCTACCTTGAATCTTACGGTAACCGGGGAACCATCAAATGTTCCGGTAAAATCGGCCACATAAGAAACGCCTGCCACCCATGCTACAGTGCTGGTAAGGTTTCCGGTTTTGCCATCAATCATTAATACAGCGGTAATGGTAGACCCATCATTAGAAATGTCAAACTTGATCGTACCCGTAGATCCAATGACGATACCCTTGTAAATGCCTTTACTGCTTGCGTCATTCGCAGCTTTTGCCTGTGGTGTGGTATTGCAGCTGGTGCAGGTGTACGGCGTGGGGGTAGGCGTTGGCGTTACTTTTTCTTCATCCTTTTTGCAGGAAACAATTGATACTGACAGTAAAAGGGAAACGGCAAATAATTTAGATAAGTTTTTTTTCATAAGAGTAATTTTTAATTGTTCAAAATTACTTTTATGAGTTGCCCTAAACAATGTGAAATTAGTAGTATCAGCGCAATCCGGCTTTGCGAAGCGCCTCTGAGCGATTGCAAGCGTGCAGTTTTTCATAGATATTGCGGATATGGGTGCGCACTGTTTCGATGGAGATGAATAAAGTTGCAGCTATTTCTTTGTAGCTATACCCTTTCGAAAGCCATTCTAAAGCTTCTTTTTCGCGTAGCGATAAATTCTCCTGCGGATCGATGTATACAATGTCCTGCTGAAATGCAGAAACTACTTTTCTTGCAATCTGGCTGCTCATCGGGCTACCACCTTTTTTTAAATCCTGCAGCGCTTCTATCAGTTTAGCAGAAGGGGTATTCTTCAGAATATAGCCTGAAGCGCCGGCTTTCAACGCTTTAAAAACACGGTCAGCATCTTCATATACACTTATGATCATAAATTGGATATCCGGACGCAAGGGCTTGAGCCAGGCAATTAAATCAATTCCGCTTTTGCCCGGCAATTGTATATCGGTGAGTAATAATTCGACAGCATTGCCAAGGTCTTTTTCAAAAAAAGAGATGGCATCCTCTGCATTCGAAAATGTTGCTACAAGATTAAATTCCCCCGACCCGGCTATAAGGGCAGAAAGGAAGTTGCAGATTTTTTCATCATCTTCTATAATTACAATTGAGGTCATAAGCATAGCAAATGTAGTTTTAAATGAACCTTATCAGGGTGTGAAAAAAGTAGTACTAAACAAGCAATCACTCTTTTGTCAGCCTTAATGTAAACGTTACAGTGGTGCCGCTTTCTGCCGATGTTTTCAGCTCAAAAGTGCCGCCAATATTGCTCATTCGCTTCTGAAGATTATGTAGTCCGTTTGCTGCTTTTCTTATTTTGGAAAGGTCGAACCCTTTGCCATCATCTTTAATGATAAAAATAACAACACCGTCTTTATAGACTACAGTCAAAACAATTTTGGTGGCAGATGCATGTTTTAATGCATTATTCAACGCCTCCTTGCAGACCAGAAACAGATTTCTTCTTTGTTCGTTGGATAATTTTATATCAGGTACTTGCTCAGGAAAATTAAGTTCAAAATCAATGTCAAAGGGGTCAAAATATTGACTTGTTTGCTCCCGCAAATAAGTCAGCAAATTGTCCAGTGTTTCATTATGCGGATTGAGCGCCCAGATAATCTCACTCATGCTTTCCACAAGTTTTCTGGCTGATGCAGAAATGTTTCCAACCTCTTTTCTTAATTCTGCGTCTGCCTTTTGCTGCGTTTGAATGAGTTCTGTCATTAAAGCGATATGTGTTAAACCACTTCCGATTTCGTCATGCATATCTTTACTGATTCTGTTTCGCTCTTCTTCAATAGCCCTCATCTTTTCCAATTCCTGCAGCCTGAGGGTGAATTTGCGGCGTGATAAAAAATGCGTTATCAGAATTGCAGTAAGAACAAGCAGTATGACTAGCGCTAAATAAAACCACACTTGTTTCCAGAATGGTGCTTTGATATTGATATAAATTTTTTCAGGGTCGCTCCATAATCCATCTGCATTAGATGCCTGTATTTTGAAGGTGTAGTCTCCCGGAGGAAGATTGGGATAGTTTACAGATTTGCTGTAAGTGGTAACCCATTCTTTGTCCCAGCCTTCGAGTTTATAATGAATTTTATTTGCTTTGGGCCGGGTAAAATCGAGCGCTGCAAAAGTGAAGGATAATTTGTTTTGATTGAAAGGAAGGGTAATGCGTTTTGTTTTTAAAAAGGTCTCATTTTTCAGAAAAGGTTGATCGTCTATTGAAATGGAGGTAATGGCAACTTTTGGTTTATACTGATTGCTGATCGTGTTTCCGCCAATTTTTCTGAACCAGTTAAAACCATTTATTCCACCAAAATAGAATGTTCCTGAGAAGCCTTTGTGAAAGGCACCCGAGTTGAATTCATTGCTTTGCAAACCGTCATTTACATTATAATTCTGAAAGGTGTTTTTTATGCGGTCAAAATAAATCAGGCCTCCGTTTGTACTCATCCATAAGTTATGCTTTTCGTCCTCGAGTACCCCATACACAAAGCTGTTCGTCATTCCGTTTTTTTCGGTATAAAAACTATTGCTGTTTGTTCTGGTATTAAATTTTATTAATCCTTTCGCTGTGGCAAGCCACAAGATATCGGATGTTGTTTCGTCAATGTGTATGCTGCGGATATTCATACCAGCCCAAAAGCGATTTGTTACAATCAGGCTGTCTGCATGTTTTATCTTCAATAATCCGGCATAGGTGGTTGCAACCCAGATAATACTGTCTTTGGTTTGTGCAACCGCTGTTGCCTGCGACCCTAATTCATTAATCTGATAGCAGGTTTTCCCCTCATAAATCCCATTCACTTTTTGAAATAACACCAACCCGTATTGTGTTGCTGCGATTATATTCCCGTTTAATAATTGACGGATGTCATTCACAAAAATATTTTGATTGGACAAAGGGATTTCGGGTGTAATATTTATGCTTGTGAATTTATTTTTCTTTTGATTAAAATGTAGAAATCCCATCGCATGACCAATCCAGATGGTACTGTCCCGATCTTCAAAAATTGCACCTACAGCGTTCAGTTTATTGTTTCCGTAATAGTTATAATTTTTAACTTTCCTTGTATCCGGGTCGATGATATTAAAACCATTATTGTGGGTCCCAACCCATATTTTTCCACTTCTGTCTTCATAAAAAGCCTTTGTAAAATAGTCTTTGAGAAAGGGATAATCTCCTTCGTTTAATGGAAACAAATTAAACAGCGGAGGCTTAAGGTCTATGCGGGCAACACCTCCACCGTCAGTGCCAATCCACAGGTTGTCACTTGCATCTACATAATAACAGGAAATGGTATTAGCAGGAAGGGAATTTCGTTTGACATTATCGTGTTGGTACAGGAATTGCGTTTTGTTTTTTAAGTCATAACAAGCAATACCATTTCCTGCAAACCCCGCCCATACTCTCTTAAAGTTATCTTCGAAAACAAACGAAGTAAGTTCATCATCCGGTTGATCTGAATCCGAAAATAAGGGTATACTTTTTTGAGTCAACGAATCGTAGAATGCAATGTTTTTCTTGCCGATTGTGAAGTGTTTCTGTTTGCCAAATCTTATGGATAGTAAATCCTGGTTTTTAAAGTGATGAGCGAATTTCCTGCTTTTAGTATTAAAGCTATACAAACCATCATTATGACAGGAGGAAAACCAGATATTGTCTTTTTCGTCGCAGGATGTTTTATTATAAATCCGCATTTTCGTTTTAGAGAAAGCGGCATGATTAAACTGTTGCAGTGTGTGGTTTTTCAGGTCAAAACTAAAAATGCCGTAAGTATTATTGAGCATCCAGAACTGACCATTTCGTATATAAACACCGTTAAACGCGGATGCGTTAAAAAATTTTTTGTCAAATGGTTTGGCTGTAATGATTTTATCGGATAAGACACTATAGTAATAAATACCGGCTTCATTACTGAACCATATATTTCCTTCATTATCCTCTGCTAACTGCCCGCGTATATTATTGGCTTCGACATCTATCCGCTCATTTTGAACTTTATAAACTTTTATATCATTTCCATCATAGCGGTTTAAACCATCAGCCGTTCCAAACCACATAAATCCAAACTTATCTTGTGTAATAGCATATACGGAGCTTTGGGATAAACCTTCATTCACACTTATTATTTCGAAGCGTGGAATCACAGGCTGCGCAAACGCTGAATGTAAATAGAAACACCAGAAAAATGTCAGCAATTTGATTGGATTTGACACTAATTTTAGGCTTCAGTGGTTATTGAGAAGCGTATAAATATACTCTTGCTTATTGAAATTTTTTAATGAGTTTAAAAAAATATTTGTGAATTCAGGATAAAACTATTGGTTCACCGAAAGCTCACCGAAAGGGTCAAATATTATTTTGTTCTCATTAGTGCGCCGGTTATCTTTGTTAAAACAAATAAAACGTATGGAAAACACATCTACAATTGCAAGTATGGACATGGGCCAGAGCCTGGGTAAAGCCTGGGATGCTGTCAAGGCCAACATCTGGCTTTTTGCCGGTTTTACAGTAGTCTATTATATTGCCTACTTTATTTTGGCCATGATTCCTTTTGTGGGTCAATTGGCAGGATTTTTCTCTTTCATTTTCGGGGCAAGCATCTTCACCGCTTACGCTACTTATGAGAAAAATGGCAAACTCGAGTTTAATGAATTCTTTAGCTGGTCGCCAAGGTTCGGCCGCCTGTTCACCGGACACTTGTTGATGATAGGTATCGGGATATTAATTTTTATACCCTTAATCATTGCTTTTTTTGCTTTAATTGGCTTTAGTGCACTGGGTACCATTGTAAGTGATCCAAGTCCTGAAAACATTATGGCTCTTTTTGGCTCGAGCTTTGTGATATTTATTTTGATCTGTCTGGCCGTTGGATTGTTTTTTATGGTTTGGTTTTTCGCCTATCCGTATATCGTGTTGTACACTGACATGCCATTAATGGACGCTATGCGCCTCAGCTGGAAAATTGGCCGCAACAATATCGGTCAGCTGATTTTGTTTGTTTTGCTTGGAATTGGACTTTCAATTCTTGGAACTTTATGCCTTTTAATCGGCCTTACCGTCACCATTCCATTGATGTTTGGCGCCCAGTTTTTCTTTTTACGCAGTATTCTCCCTTCCCAGGACGACCAGCAATGGGATTTTATGAATTCCGGTTCTGCTGAATAATGGTTCTGTTTTTTTAAAAGTTTTAGCCCGTGGTGATTCGCGGGCTATTTTTTTGGAATAAATTACAGCGAAGTAGGAAAGTATTAAAATGGGCCTATATAAAAACCTGCGGGTTACCGCAATAATCAATGAAACGGCTGACACCAAAACCTTTGTTTTGGAACCAAAAACGCCTGCGGACAATTTCGCTTATGAGGCCGGTCAATTTCTTACTTTGGTTTTTCATCGTCCTGTTGGCGAGGAACGCCGCAGTTTTTCCATTTCATCTTCTCCTGCCTTGAATGAACCGCTCAGGCTTACCATCAAGCGGGTCGAAAACGGAGCGTATTCCAGACTATTATTAGATAAAGGAATGGTGGGCGATGAATGGCAAACAATTGGCGCCTCCGGATTTTTTGTTTTTCCACCTTCACTGAAACCTTACCGGCAAATCTTCTTTTTTGCTGCAGGCAGTGGCATTACACCTGTTTTTTCCCTGATAAAAACGGTGCTTTTGACAGAACCTAATGTAGGCGTGGTGCTGATTTACAGCAACAAGAGTGTACAAACAACCATATTTTACAGAGAACTAAACTTACTGCTGTCGCAATTTCCCACACGTTTTAGAATAGAATTTCTGTTCAGCACAGCACCAAACCTTGCCCGCGCAAGGCTAAGCAAATGGCTGCTGGAAATTTTGCTGAATGAATATAAAACCGCAGACAACGAAGAATGCCTTTTTTATCTGTGCGGCCCTTATGAATATATGAGGATGGCTTCTATTGGCCTGGTGGCATACGGCATTGCAGAAAAGAACATCCATAAAGAAGATTTTATACCCTTGAAACCGGAGCCAAAGGAGCTTCCTCCGGACAAAAATGCTCATTTGGTATTTATACATATAAACGGAAAGGCGCACAAAATTGAGGTTCAATATCCCGAAACCATTTTGAGTGCAGCAAAAAAAGCTGGTCTGCAGATGCCCTATAGTTGCGAGGCAGGGCGTTGTGGCACCTGTGTTGCCCGTTGTACTTCAGGCAAAGTATGGATGAGTTATAATGAAGTTTTGATGGATGATGAAATGGCAAAAGGACTGGTACTTACCTGCACCGGCTATCCTGTTGGTGGAGATGTTTATCTTGACATTTAAGCTTTTCGCTACAAAGGAGCTCCGCCACCAATATTTTTACTAATTTAGCCGACTAATTAAGTTCACTCAATGAAGTTATTGGAAAACAAAACCGCACTCATCACGGGTGCCAGCCGTGGAATTGGCGAAGCCATTGCACTGAAATTTGCCGAACAGGGAGCGAATATTGCGTTCACCTATTGGTCCTCCGAAGAGCGTGCAAAAGCACTGGAAGAAAAACTAAAAGCATTTGGTGTACAAGCTAAAGGATACAAATCTGATGCAGGTGATTATGCGGCAAGTGAAATTCTTGCGGCCGACGTACTCAAAGATTTTGGCGGAATTGATATCTGTGTCAATAATGCAGGTATTTCGAAAGACAATCTTTTGCTCCGCGTTACCCCCGAACAATGGGATGATGTCATTCATGCCAACCTGAAAAGTGTTTATAATCTGACCCGTCAGGTCATCAAGCCGATGATGAAAGCCCGTGCCGGCAGTATTATCAACCTGAGCTCTGTAGTAGGTGTAAAAGGAAACCCCGGACAGAGTGCCTATGCCGCATCCAAAGCGGGTATAATTGGTTTTACAAAATCTATCGCACAAGAGCTGGGCAGCCGCAATGTGCGCGTAAATGCTATTGCTCCGGGCTTTGTGGAAACAGACATGACAAGCTATCTGAACGATAGTGAAGGTGGCGGAAAATGGTTTGAAAAAATACCCATGCAGCGTTTTGGCAAACCGGAAGAGATTGCAAATGTTGCTTTGTTTTTAGCTTCGGATTTGAGTAGTTATGTAACCGGACAGGTAATCAGCACTTGCGGTGGAATGAATTAAAACTTAAGATTACAAATTCTTCTTTTATAAAAAATAATCAATGCAAAAAATACACGCAGCTATTACTGCTGTAGGCGGATATGTGCCGGATTACATTCTTACCAATGCGGAGCTGGAGACTATGGTGGAAACCAACGACGAATGGATAACCAGCCGCACCGGTATTAAAGAAAGACGTATCCTGAAGGGCGAAGGATTGGGTACATCAGATATGGCCACCCATGCAGTAAATCAATTGCTGAGCAAGCGTGGCATCGACCCGATGGAAATTGACTTGATTATTTGTGCAACCACCACACCGGACATGCAATTTCCGGCAACGGCCAATATTATTTCTGATAAAACAGGAATGAAAAATGCATTTGGTTATGACGTGAATGCCGCTTGTTGCAGCTTTTTATACGCATTGACTACCGGAGCACAATTTATTGAAACAGGTAAATATAAAAAAGTAGTGGTAGTAGGCGGAGATAAAATGTCCTCTATTATGAATTACGAAGACCGCGCTACATGTATCATCTTTGGTGATGGTGCCGGAGCAGTTTTGCTGGAACCAAATGAAGAGGGAAATGGTCTGATGGATTCTATTCTCCGCAGTGATGGTGCAGGTCGTGCCTATCTTCATCAGAAGGCGGGCGGCTCTGTAAAACCTGCAACGGTGGAAACCGTAATGAACAAAGAACATTTCGTGTATCAGGAAGGACAAACCGTATTTAAATTCGCCGTTAAGAATATGGCAGACGTTTCTGCAGAAATTATGGAACGCAACGGACTGGCTTCAGAAGATGTAGCCTGGCTGGTGCCACATCAGGCTAATATGCGCATCATCTCTGCAACCGGCGAGCGCATGGGTATTCCTGAAGAAAAAGTAATGATTAACATTCAGAAATATGGTAACACTACTAATGGTACTTTGCCTTTGTGCCTGTGGGAGTGGGAAAGCCAGTTGAAAAAAGGCGACAACATTATTCTTGCTGCATTTGGTGGCGGTTTTACATGGGGCGCCACCTACATTAAATGGGCTTACGACACGAAGTAATTCTTACAGCTAATAAATTAATTACAAAACGCGACAGGTTTTTCCTGTCGCGTTTTGTTTGTGCTGTAAAATTTTTTTTTTGGAAAAACGAAAAGTATCCTTATACATTTGCATCGAAATAAAATATTGTATTCACCTTTAAATACAATACCAATGACTCAGCGATTCTACATATCATCCCTTTTTGGCGCTGCCTGATTCAGGCAGATTTGCCTTGCATTTCCCTTTTTTACTAAAGCAGGATTCATGATTACAGTATTGTAATCCGTGCATTGCATTATCTGCCCTCTACAAGTCTATTTTGTTTTCTTCAATTTTGAGAACGCAGACCTTTAATGGTCTTCGAGTGGCAATTTTCAGCACCGATGTTTATCATTTGGGATATATCCTTTCTGTAAGGATGAATGTGACAACACCATTTTATTAATGCCCAAAACAAGGATGTGATGGACACAAATAACAGGTCGTTTCAAGAAAGCTATCGCAACATTAAAACTGCAAGACAAAAAAAACGACTCGTCAAAAAAGATTTTGACAAACAATTAATTCGCCTTTACCAGAAACGAAAGGAACTCCAGAAAATTAAAAAAAACTTACCACTTGTACCGCTAAAGAACCCATACCAAAAGGGTTGGGTTCGCAGTTTTGAATTGCGTGCTGATGTTGCCGAAACTAAAAACGCTGATTTCTATCAGGCGCTTTTGGGCAAGATCAATACAAAACAATTTTCGGGCTTAAAACACTTTAAAATCAAACACAGAAAGAACCGTAAAAAGATATGGCTTGAAAGGCCTCAATCGTTACAGGAATTTGATGTGTATCAATGGACCCGAAATGCGGAGGGCATTAGCGACAAAGAAAAATTGTTGTTTTCTCCAAAGGAATATTGGTGCACAACGTCGAAAAGGTTTACTGTAAAATATGTGTTTATAGAAGCCTGGAGGTTTGTACTGAAAATAAGACCCAATATTATCACGCATCGACGAATGATTGACGAATTGTTGGAACATGAAATAAGTTGTATTGACAACCATATTGACAACCATTTTCTGCAGTACAGGATCAACAAGCTGGTTTATGGTAATAGTTTTCGCTGGAGGCGAAGACCGGATGAAAATCCAAAACACAAAAAAAATTATTTAAACGAACTGCTGAATGAATAGCAGATAAAACAACACCCGATGGGAAAATTTAAAATTAAAGAATTAGACAGACTGGGTTTTACAAACGACAAACTCAGAAGTCTGGTCATCAATATTATTTCAAAACATTTCAAACATCATAATAATGAACAAATAATTCAATTGTTGTCAGACATTAAAAATAATCCGGAAGCTTTTGAGCAAGACGAAAAGCTGGGAAAAGTTGCAGATTGCTTTTTAGACAAGACGGCTGATAAAGTGTATGAAACCTATGAACTTGTAAGGGAAAAAATACCTTTCAAGGTTTTTGGTTCAAAACATATCGACCGTTCCGCACTGAAGCAAATGGAAACAGCAATGTCATTGCCGGTAGTGGCTCAGGGTGCATTGATGCCCGATGCTCATACGGGCTTCGGTTTGCCGATTGGCGGAGTGCTTGCCACAAAAAATGCAGTAATTCCTTATGCTATTGGTGTGGATATAGGATGTAGAATGTCCTTGTCCATTCTTGACGAAGGAGAACACTTTTTAAAAAGCAATTCCTACGAAATGAAGACAGCCCTCCGGGAAAGGACTCATTTTGGCATGGAAGGCAACCTTGAGTTCAAACAGGAGCATCCTGTTTTGGATAGTGAGGACTTTCAGGCAACAGAACTGTTGAAACGCCTGCAGGCCAAAGCTGCAAGACAACTGGGCAGCTCCGGTGGAGGCAATCATTTTGTAGAGTTTGGCCTTATTGAATTGCATGAAGGAAACACGCTTCATCTTCCTGCAAAAAAATATATGGCACTGCTTTCTCATTCCGGCAGCAGAGGGTTGGGAGCCAACATTGCACAACATTATACCCGTATTGCGATGAACACATGTAAACTTCCGCGTGAGGCTCAACAACTTGCCTGGCTGGATATGAACAGTGAGGCAG